>NZ_BAAACW010000183.1:0-942 GCF_039521845.1 Alkalibacterium iburiense | reverse complement strand
TAAAAGCATTGAAACCGTCTATTTTAATGGAGATATTTACTCACTTACTCTCACTTGTGCATAAAAAGACTGCGAACAAATCAAAAGAAAAGCTGTACTTGATTGACTCATCTACCTTTTCACTTAGCCAAGCTTCCTATCCTTGGGCACGTTTTAGACCGACTAAGTCGGGAATAAAGTTGCATTTAAAACTTTGTTTTATGAATGAAGGATGGGTTCATCCAGAAGAATTTAAGTTATCTCATGCTTCCGAACACGACCATGATTACTTAGATATCTTCGTTAATAATACTTTAGCGACGTATGTTTTTGACCGAGGTTATCTTGATTACGCTCAGTTTGATCAAATGAAATGGGACGGTTATTTCTTCGTTTCTCGCATTAAAAAGAATACAGTCGTTCACGTTCAAGCGCATCAAATAGTGTCGAAGAAGTCTGGTGTCATCAGTGATCAATTTGTTCAACTGGGAAGTAACACCTATCTCACAAGCCTCTTTCGACTGGTGACGATTGAAAGAAAGAATCAATCAAACTTGCGCATTATCACCAATCGCTTTGATCTTTCGGCCCAAGAAATAGGGGAAATGTATCAGTCAAGATGGCAGATAGAGCTCTTTTTCAAGCATATCAAGCAACACCTGACGATTAAGACCTTTTTTTCAAAGTCTGAAAAAGGAGTAGAAAACCAGATCATACTGGCGATGATTGTCTATTTACTGACGTTACTCGTCAAGCTTGAATTAGGCTTAAAACAAACCCTTTTCCAGATTTTAAGGCATTTACGTGCTCTACACTATGAATCATTTGATGTGTTTAAAGAAATATTTGAGCCAGATTAAGTGAAAGAAGTCGCAAATTGCGTTATCCACAACTGAATATACACTAAAAATTCTGGAAAAAGTCATCCGCTGCGCCAGCATTTGAGTTTTTTGTAATTTTTAG
>NZ_BAAACW010000182.1:0-1446 GCF_039521845.1 Alkalibacterium iburiense | reverse complement strand
TAGAAGTTACCACACAAATAGAAAGAGGTCTCGTTATGAACACTATAATAGCACAGTTAATCGCATTGTGGAAGGAGAAAAACACAATGCTTGATATAGAAAATCATTTAAATATATGGTTTCAAGGGTGGAATGAGTGGCTAATGAAACAAGCCATAGAACGAATGGACAAAGAACTCTATTACCAGTATAAGCAAGAAGGTTGGGGAATAGATAGAAGAGAACAGCGAACGGTCCAATTTCAGTTTGGACAAGTGACCTTTTACAGAAGGCGATTAACAAAAGAAGGCGAACAGTCTTTTCTAGCATTAGACAGAGCGTTGGGACTAGAAAAGTATAAACGTCACTCTCCGCATGTTAAAGCAGCTATGGCTCAATTAGGTGCTCAAATGCCCTATAGACAAGCAGAAAAAGCGTTAAAGCTGGCGGGATCTGTCAGAGCCAGTCATACGACCATTCATAAAGCGACACAAGAAGTAGGAGAAAAAGTCGAGACGTATCTTAGTCAGTATAATTATGCTTCATCAAACAAAAAGCGCAAGAAAGTCAAAGCCCTATTCATTGAAGGAGATGGAGTCGTTATCAAAGGAAGAGAAAGCAAATCTCCCGTTATTCATAGAATCGTTGTACATGAAGGCGTGAATAGAGAGAAGAAGCGTCATACGCTTATCAATCCTATGGTCTTTTCCAGTCTCGAATCTAGTCAGGACGCCTTTAAACAAGCCGCTCATTATTTGAATCAGGTATACAATTTAAAAGAGACCATTGTCGTTACGAACAGTGATGGCGGCAGTGGATATGAAGCAGATAAGTTTGAATCGATTGTTGGTTACAGTAAACAGCACGAGCATTTTAGAGACTTATTCCATGTCCATAAAAAGATTAAAGAACGTTTATCTTTTGATAAACCACTGGCCGATCAGGTGGAGAAAGCTATTTATCGTTATGATTGGGATAGAATCGAAACGCTTTGTGCCACCATTGAAAGTCGTCTGATTGATCTTCCTGAAGTCATTGTAGAGGAACGAATGGAACAGATTAGAAAACTCAAAAACTACTTAGCTCGCAATTCGATTTATATCAAACCGTTTAGGAAGCGTGATTTACCGATAGAAAGTGGCACAGGAGTTGGAGAGACGGGGCATCGTTTATATACCTATCGCATGAAAAGACAAGGGCGAAGTTGGACCAAAAAAGGTGCGAGTCACGTTGTGTCTATTCTCACTGCAGAGAAAAACGGGCTTTTACAGACAGCCTTAACAGCTGAAATAACAGATAAAGTTGAATCATTAGGTGAAGATATTAAAGGAGCTGTGCGTCAAGCACTGAAGAAAGTAGAATCCCCAGCTCATACAGTCCAAACGGGTTCTATCGTCAATTATGGCCCTAAAAGTAGTTTTATCGGGCAATTAGGACTTTCATTTAGTTAAATAAACAAATAATAGA
>NZ_BAAACW010000181.1:0-1482 GCF_039521845.1 Alkalibacterium iburiense | reverse complement strand
AGCTGGTGATAACCCGGGTTATCCCTAGTTTATGATTATCACCAGTTCAGCTTAATAATTAATAGTAGCAACCATTTGATAAAATAAACTGGTGATAATCTTTAAATTTATCTGAATAACTTTAATCGTATCTGTTCTAATGTATCTTTATTTAGCATAGAATCATCTTTAAAATCTGTATTTGCTAAGATTAATTTGTTGTTTCGTTCAACAGCTTCAATCATAGCTTGAGATCCAACTTCAAGATATACTTCAGTGGTTTGTATTGATTCATGTCCTAAGAAACGCTGAATTATTGATAAGTTCACTCCATTTAGAAGCATATGTGTTGCTTTGGATCGGCGGAATGTATGTGCAGATATTTTCTTATTCTGTAGATTAGGGAATGATTTATTAGCCATCTGAGAATACTTTTTAATAATATAATCTATCCCTGAGTCTGATATTTTAGTTTCATATCGATTGCGAAATAAATAACCTTCGGTTATACCAAATTGATTAATATATTTTTTAATTTGTTTGGCAACTATTGGTGATAAGTATATAATCCGTGTTTTATTCCTTTTTCCACAAATTTTTATAGAACAATGTTTATCAAAAACTATATCTTCAATTTTAATATTGCATAGTTCATTGACACGTGTCCCAGAATCATACAAAGTGCATAAAATGACATAGTGTTTAAATGACATAGAGTTATCGATTGGTATTATCGATAGAACACCTTTTACTTCCTCTAAAGTTAGAAAATCTGTAATAGGACGTGGTGCTTTTTTAACGTGAATAGAGTTTAATTCTAATAAAACATTTTGATAAATAATCTCTTCTTCAACAACAAAAGATAAAAAAGAACGAAGACCAGCAAGTCGTTGATTTCTTGTGCTAATAGAACTTCCACTCTGTTCTATAGACATAAGCCATTTATTAACCCGTGATTTTGTAAAATCAGTAATTTCTATTAATTCTTTAGGTATATTTTGATTGTTTTCCATCCAATAAATGATTGAACATAGTGTCGTGTAATAGGATCTAATCGTATTAGGACTATATCCTCTTTGATGTGGCAGATAGTAGCAAAGAAATTCTTCTAAAAGAAAATAAAAAGATTTAGACATATCAAAAATCCTTTCTACTGAATAAATATTCTTCAACTTCAGTCATTTGATTTAGCATATTTTGTGCAACTTCATGCGTTAACCACAAGTAATTTTGTGTCTCATATACAGATTGATGACCCAAGTATTTAGACAAATATTCAATATTCGCAGTAGGGTGATTGTCAAAGCGGTTCAAATTTTCTAAAGAATGTACAGCAAAAGTATGACGTAAGTCATGGAGACGTGGTCCTTCCCCTTTTCCTCGATGAGGAATATTAGATTGTTCTAAAATTTTTCTAAAATAATAATATATTTGTCCATTAGTTATCTTTCCTTCATCTTTATAGGAGCCTGAATCAAAAAAATATATATTATGGATACTACT
>NZ_BAAACW010000180.1:0-685 GCF_039521845.1 Alkalibacterium iburiense | reverse complement strand
AAGGCCGGGTCGTAGTCTAACATCTCACCGACAATCGCTGATTCTAGACGTTGTCCAAATAGAGCATAGTGAGCATACTCTGTATAAGATAGGTCGGATTCTTTTTTTAATAGTTTCTTCCAATACCGTTTTAATCGTCGGTATTTCTTTTGGTCTTCTCCATTGGACGTATTGAACTGGTTCATGACTTGTACACGGGTTTTATTCATGGACCGGTTCACTAATTGAACAATATGAAACCGATCAATAATGATTTCCGCATTCGGAAAGAGGTCAGGTATGAAACTGACGTAACTGGCATTCATATCAACGGTCACTGTTTTGACCTGTTTGCGATGGATTAAGCTATACCGCATCGTAAAATGGTTTTTGACTGTCCGGCTATCCTTAGCTGGCAAGATATCTAGTATGTCTCCTGTTTCCACATCAATATATTCAAAGGCCATTCGCCCACTCGCATACTTGAATTCATCAAAAGATAAGTGCGCAGGCAAAGCATGGTAAAACGGTTTATGGTTTTTAGCCGCTTTATTAATGATCCGTTGAACCGTTGCTTGAGAGACGTGAGTCTCTTCAGAGATATCTTTAACCGAACGGGCACCAGAGGATTGAGAAAGGACATTCGCTTTAACATAATTGGAAATATAGCAGTGCTCTTCTACTATCGGAGTCTTCGCTGTAAAGG
>NZ_BAAACW010000179.1:0-892 GCF_039521845.1 Alkalibacterium iburiense | reverse complement strand
AGTACCGTGAGGGAAAGGTGAAAAGAACCCCGGAAGGGGAGTGAAACAGCACCTGAAACCGTGTGCTTACAAGTAGTCAGAGCCCGTTTATGGGTGATGGCGTACCTTTTGTAGAATGGACCGGCGAGTGACGATGTCATGCAAGGTTAAACCGAAGAGGTGGAGCCGCAGCGAAAGCGAGTCTGAATAGGGCGTAGAGTATGCCGTCGTCGACCCGAAACCAAGTGACCTACCCATGTGCAGGGTGAAGGTGCGGTGAAACGCACTGGAGGCCCGAACCCACGTATGTTGAAAAATGCGGGGATGACGTGTGGGTAGCGGAGAAATTCCAATCGAACTTGGAGATAGCTGGTTCTCTCCGAAATAGCTTTAGGGCTAGCCTCGGATAATGCATCGTGGAGGTAGAGCGACTGTTTGGACTAGGGGCCCTTATCGGGTTACCGAATCCTGATAAACTCCGAATGCCACAGTATGTAGATCCGGGAGTCACACTGCGAGTGATAAGATCCGTAGTGGAAAGGGAAACAGCCCAGACCGTCGGCTAAGGTCCCCAAATTCTTGTTAAGTGGAAAAGGATGTGGGGCTGCTTAGACAACTAGGATGTTGGCTTAGAAGCAGCCATCATTTAAAGAGTGCGTAATAGCTCACTAGTCGAGTGGCCCTGCGCCGAAAATGTACCGGGGCTAAACAAGATACCGAAGCCACGGATAGAACCAATGGTTCTATGGTAGGAGAGCGTTCTAAGGGCGTTGAAGCATGATCGTGAGGACATGTGGAGCGCTTAGAAGTGAGAATGCCGGTATGAGTAGCGAAACACGGGTGAGAATCCCGTGCACCGAATGACTAAGGTTTCCTGGGGAAGGCTCGTCCTCCCAGGGTTAGTCGGGACCTA
>NZ_BAAACW010000178.1:0-1069 GCF_039521845.1 Alkalibacterium iburiense | reverse complement strand
CACGAAACAGCTCTTCAATTCGCCAGCGAGTAATATAACTTTTTAGGATTCGAAGGACATCGTCCTTTCCTTTAATCGAATGGTTCGTTAATAATTTCATGGGTTTTGCCCCATAACCATACACGACAACCATATAGAGAGGCGTATCTTGTAGAACGGGTAGTTTTACTTTAATATGGCTAACCTTTAAGTGATATTTTTCGCCTTGAATCTCTGTCTTAAAGTTGATTTTTCCTTTTCGGCGATTCGCTAAATCCGGCACTTTTATTCGACGGTTTTTATGGAGTAAATAACGATTATCATTCAGACGAGTAATAAAGTGATGCCCGAGCTCTTCAACATACTCATAGATCATGTTTCGGTCATAACCGCGATCCATCACGAAAGTTGCCTTTTTCTTTCCTAAAAAAGTGTGGACGGTATTAAAGCCTTTGGCTATTTCTATATTCTGACTTTGAAAATCTTCTTCTTTGGAAGAGTACAAATGATTATAAAGCGGTAAGGGATGTTTGGTTTTCGGAGTAGCCATTGAAAAATTAAGGGTAGGATAACCTTTTTCTAGCACATTTTTTGAGGCATCACGCACTAGCGCTAAGTCTTCCATTTTTTCAGCATATGGTTTAACGATTTCTGATTCATCAACAATAACCAAAGGGTTATCCGGAATAGATGTTTTTAAAGTATTTAAGTAGTTTCGATGGACCTGTTTCAAATCGTTTTCTTCAGCAGCATTACGAGATAAGCGCTTAATGGTGTACTGTAAATCAATCTTTTCTTCTAAGGCTCGTGCAATATCTGATAATAGTGTGTTTTGCGCCTTAGACATTCCATATAAAATATCACTGTAAAATTTCTTTCGCGGTTTCGAAAGACCTTTGGTCAATTTTTCTAAAAAAGTAAGTAAATTTCGCTTCATTTGATAAATTTCCGTAGATTTCATGGTAGAATAACCTCAGTTCCTGTTTTTGTTTTTTTGTTTTGTTGTGACTCAATTATAACATGGAACAGGATGCAAATAGTCCACAGATTTATACTGTGGACAGCTAAAAAGTCCGAGGAATCCATGTTT
>NZ_BAAACW010000177.1:0-2700 GCF_039521845.1 Alkalibacterium iburiense | reverse complement strand
TAAGTGCACTCACAATCGTCCATCAAAATATATGCTGAAAGATAATATAAAACTAGAGCCCAAAACCGTGTTTGAGCTCTGGTGGTTTATATTAACAATATTCTGTATTTAATTATCTAATGCTTTGTCAAGGAATTTAATAGCTAATTTGACCATTTGATCAGGCGAAGGCTCTTCTTCGCTTTCGTTATTTAAATAATATGGAATCAATAAAGATATCAAATCTAAATAAATATCTTCTGGTAAATAACGATAAAAGTAGTGACATGCAATTCGATTTTCAACTTCAACTGGAATCACTTTACACCCTCCAGTCCATGACGTTCCCTCATAGAAATCTCTCCATCAAGCATTATTTGGTGAGAGTCATGAACAATTCGATCAAGAATTGCGTCAGCTAGTTGGGGGTTTTCAATTTTTTTGTGCCATCCTTCTGGTGCGAATTGAGAACAGAATATGGTTGACGTTCTTTTTAAACGTGCTTCAATGATTTCAAAAATATGAATACTATCTTCCAATGAAAGGTTCATTAATAGCCATTCATCAATTATTAATAGTTCAATTTTAGTATATTTTTTTATTAATTTTCGATATGAGCCATCGGCTTCATGCTTTGCTAAAGATAGTTCGTCAATTAATTCAGGCAAACGGATATATTTTACTTTTCTAAATTGACGACAGGCCTGAACACCAAATGCATTAGCTAGCCATGTCTTGCCATTTCCAGAGGCTCCCATTAGTATAATGTTATTATGATTGTCAATATACCTTCCCTGTGCGAGTTTTGTTATGAGATTTTTATCTAAGTGACGATCTGGATAATACTCTATGCCTTCAATTGAAGCACCTGAATCACTAAACGTAGCTTGTCCAATCAATCGTTGTAATTTGTTTGATTTTCTACGGGCAAATTCACTATCTACTAGCAGTTCAAAGCGTTCTTCAAATCCGATGGATTGGAACATTTGATCAGCTGATTGTTGTTCGTATAAATCTGCCATACCGGTTAAACGTAATTGTTTTAATTTTTCAAGAGTCTGTTCATTTCTCATTAGTTTTTACCTCCAAAGTAAGATGCTCCACGGACAAAGCCATGCTCGTTATCTGTTTGTTCTTTTAATGAATCTGCTTGAGAGACACTACCTAATTCTTTCTTGCGTTTCTTTAAACGACTTAAAACAGTTTTCAGAAGGGGGTTGTTTGGTTCCTTCGCTATAGACATCATCGTTTGACATCCTTCTTCTAACGCTTCTGTTGAATGATTAGATGCTGTATTTCTTAATGTTGCTAATAGTTTTAAAGCTTTCTTTTCAGTATGATGTGACAGGATATGTTCGACATAGGCATGAAGATTTGGACCGATTTCTTTAGCCCAGAGTAAATTTTCTTTAGGCGTATGATTTAAATAGCGTCGGTGATTGTCGGGCATGTGATCAATGTTTGTGGATCTCTGTCCTATATCGCCTTCTATTTTTTTATGAGATGCAATTCTGTGCTCGTTGAAGTACACTTCTATTAGGTAATCAGTTATGCGAACTTCTACTTCATCATTAACATACTCATACGGAACAGAATAAAACATGCGATCGATTTGAATGTGATAATCTAACTGTACTTTAGATATACGCCATTGTGATTGAGTATAGCGTGGATAACGTAGAGGACTTAAAAAATTGTATTCTTCTTCGTTAAATACTGTTTGCCTTGAACCTGGTCTTTTCTGGAAAGCTTCTTGGTTCAATTCTTCTGTCTTTTCAGAAATAGCCTGGTTTAATTCGTTTAAGCTAAAGAATACATCATTACGTAAAGCTGCTAAAACTTGTCGACTGACAAAACCAACATTTCCTTCAACCGATGCTTTGTCTTTAGGCGCTCTAACACGTGCGGGTACAATAGTAAAATGATAATAATCACTTAGTTGGCGATAGCCTTCATTGAGTAAAGGTTCTGAGTAATCCGTTTTAGTTACACCAGTACGTAGATTATCCGAAACGACAGTTTCGGGTACACCTTTAAAATATTCGAAAGCGTTGATATGAGCAGTTAGCCAATTATTCGTCTTCATATCATAAAAACCCTCTACATAGCTATATTGACTAAAGGGTAAGGTGGCTATAAAAATATACACTTTAATGTCTTGTCCATTCTCTGTGTTTTTAACGAAGAGAGTACTACCGGCCCAATCTACTTCTAATATTTCACCGGGCTTGCGATGAATAGGCATGGTTAATTTGTATTTTTTACCAAAGTAACCATACTTTTCACAGAATGTCCGATAAGCATAAGGGAGTTTATTTTGACTTCTAGCTTTCGCTTCGTACTCTTTGTGTAATAATTTTAAAGTCACATTCTTTTTAAGCAACTCTTTATGAATATCATCCCACTTAGGTTCCAGATAGCCGCGATACTTAGCACTTTTTTCAGGAAACAGATAATCTTCTAGCCAAGTATTCGTCATTTCTTCAGTTAACTGAAGAATTTCTTTTTTCTTTGCTTCATTCACCACCTCTCTAATTTTGTCTCTTGAATGCCCTGTACTAGAGGAAATTGTTCGTTGTGATATCCCCTGATGGTTCATTTCAAGGATTTTGCGATAATCAAGCATAAAAAAACCTCCTGTTTACTTATTTGTATGAAAGCACATACATAAATTAAGTATACAGAAGGTTATAAGCTTGCGGACGTTTATTTTCGCACTCA
>NZ_BAAACW010000176.1:0-656 GCF_039521845.1 Alkalibacterium iburiense | reverse complement strand
CTTTAAGATAGTGCTCAAATTCAGAGATATCAAAAGTAGAAAACTCTTTATCTATCGTTCGAATGAGTTTCTCAACACAGGTGTAAAGCAATTCTAACTGAGATAGTCGTTTAGTATTAGAGGCAATCATGACACTATCCATGCGTTTTTGGGTATGATTGACATTAAAGTAAGTGATTAATTTATCAGTGAGTCCTTCCATCTCTTCTTGAATAAGATCTATCCCTGTTTCTATTTCATAGAGATAGCACGCACGTCTGAAACGGCTAAACGTTCGATCACTGACGGGCTGTTCTTCCCAACTTGTCGAATGCAAAGCATGCTGAAAACATATATCAGTGTGACAACGTAAGATTAAATCCTCGTCTTTAAGTCCTAACGTTTCTTTTAAAATGAGTGCTCCAAGAACGTAGTTAATAGGGGTGTTTGGACGGCCATTATCTTCATGGTACAAGACGTCAAAACGTGTTTCATTTATTGAAGGAAAAATAATCTGAGCGAAACTACCAGCCCAAGACTGTTCAATCATTTTTTGAGCACGTTCAGAAGTAAGAAGATAAGAATCTGTTAGTAAATTTGTTTGGGTCTGTTTATTTTCTCTGAACATTGTCACATCAACCTCCATTGGATTTTATTGTTACTACTATTATACCAAA
>NZ_BAAACW010000175.1:0-519 GCF_039521845.1 Alkalibacterium iburiense | reverse complement strand
CGTTAAAATTTACAAAAAAGTCAAATGCTGGCGCAGCGGATGACTTTTTCCAGAATTTTTTGACTATTCTATTGGTTCTGAACTTCATTTTGCGAGTTATTTCACTTATCCTGGTTCAAAAAGAGCTTTGAAGTATGCATACGATTCATACTTTACCGAGCGTAAGTGACGCAAAATCTGGAAAATAGTGGGTTTTAAATTCAATTCTAGCTTAATGAGCAGCGTCAATAGATAGACAATCATCGCCATAATCAACTGGTTCTCAACACCGACTTCTGATTTCGAATAGTACGTTTTAATCGTCATATGTTGTTTCATATGCTTGAAAAACAATTCGATTTGCCAACGTGAGTGATAAAGGTTCCCTATCTCTTCAGCGGTCTTGAAGACATCATTGGTAATGATTCGTAAATCAGATCGCCCTTTTCGACGAATAGTCACTAAACGCATGAGGCTGGTTAAATACCCTGTACCACCAAGCAACACATATTGGTCACTGACTACGTCAGAGTCTTTATC
>NZ_BAAACW010000174.1:0-543 GCF_039521845.1 Alkalibacterium iburiense | reverse complement strand
TGTATATCTCTAATCTTGGTAGTAAATAGTTATAACGAGCATGTTTAAAATAAATCATCGTGACTGCCTGTACGAGTTAATGTCAAAATAATTCTCTTATGATCTATTTTATAAATAAGCAGCCAGTCTCCTTGAATATGCAGTTCACGATATCCTTTCCATTGTCCTTTTAAAGCGTGATCTTTATATTTTGAACGTAATAATTTCTCGTCTTTTTTGATTAATACATCCACTGCTTTTTTAAGTTCATGCACATTGTAATGCTTCTTTTTAATTCTCTTGAAGTCTCTTTTAAATGTCTGGGTCTACTCAATCTTCATTTAAATCTGTCCACCACTCGTCAACACTATGAAACACTTCCGTTTGACCATGTTCAACTTCGTATCTTGCTTGCTCATTTAACTTTTCTTTTAAGTTGGGCTTAAATGGCATAGATTGATCATTTACAGATTGTCTTAAAAAGACTGTAATTGCTGTCGATAAATTCATACCCATTTCTTTATAAACTTTATCAGCTTCTTCTTTTAAGTCTTTATCTACACG
>NZ_BAAACW010000173.1:0-875 GCF_039521845.1 Alkalibacterium iburiense | reverse complement strand
TTAGCTTTTGAAAAGGATAATCAGTAGCCATTGGCTTATGTTAGGCAATTCTCTCTCTGTTTTGTTTGTATTTAATGGCTTTTTTGACGTTTATCGCTAGTAGTTTTATACCCAGACAGTGTTTTTTACACACTAAGCCCTTGAAAGGCATGCAATCGACATTATATTTTCTTCTTAGAACAGACGGAACCCCTTCTATGCCATTTCGAAAATTGGCATAAAGAGAAAAATCTTTTTCTTTCATACGTTCAGCTTCTTCTGCTCGTCGAATGCGCATAGGACTAACTATAAAATATTTTGTGTGTTTCAAATGCTTCATTAATTTTTTAAGATTATCTGGACACTGTTGGTAACTTTCATTGTCAATAACGACCCGGTATTTATCTTCTTTTGGGTAATAGGTTGATCGAAGGGGTTTCACCCCATGAGGTAGTTGAATGACTTCTTTTTTTTCTTCATCTATCTCAATACCTAAGTAGGCTGGATTAGGTTTCCGGCCTTTAAAGTCTGTAGTAATGAGATCAATCCCATTGATGTGCCCTAGAGCTTTAGCTTCTTCATTATCGTATGCACCATCGGCGACTATAGTTGTTAATTCTTTCTGTTTTCCGAGTTTTTCTATAGTCTCATAGGCGTAGGCTGCGTCGCTGTGGAGATTCGTATCGAAACTGTATTGAGTAATGAAAGAATAGTCTTCATCAACTGTTTCTACAATATTAGCGATATAACCGATATACCCTTCACCCGATTTAAAGCGATACGTTGCTTCGGGTTCATATGGTGTTTGTAAGCTAGAGGGACTGATCTCTTTACCCTTTTTTACTGTTACTTTGCCTTCTTCATCTTTTTTTGTTTGTTCGTTAAGGACACGACAA
>NZ_BAAACW010000172.1:0-692 GCF_039521845.1 Alkalibacterium iburiense | reverse complement strand
CTAACTTTTTTTCAAGAATACGATAAACCAGTAATGAAAGAAAACAAGTGAGGAAATGTGCTTTAATCCGATCGTCCCTTCGGACAAAAACCGGTCGTGCACGCATTTCACTTTTCAGAATACGAAAGGTTTCCTCAATCTCCCAACGGCGATGAGATATTTTGAGTATCTCTTCTGAATCCCCCGATACATTTGTACAGATACCGTATAAACCATCGTATTTCGCTTCTTCTTTTATCTTCTCTTGATCTACTGTGACTTGAAAGTCCTTCGCGATTTCGCCTTCTTTAGTGACATGGGTCTCTTTTAAGAAACGCTTGAAATCTGTTGGACGTTTTTTCTTTAATTGACTTGGGTTATCTGCTTTCTTCATGGCTCGCTCAATCTGTTTTCTGCGAATCTCTTCTTGATAGCGTTTATGCTTGGGGGAAAAAGTGATAATCAATCGCTGTTCTAATCCATTTTCATGTATCCAGCGTTCTTTATAATAGTGTCCTTTATCTTTTTCTAAATCTAAATCTTCCAGATTTATTTTACGGGCAGACCGATGCGATTCCCCTACGGGGAGCCATCCCTTGGTATCCAATGCCCATTCCTTTAAATGCTTTTTTAACAGTTTAATGGACTGAGTCGTAATAAATCCTCTATTTCCAAAAGAGTTATAGAGTCTATTGTCATGAGAGGACAGTCCA
>NZ_BAAACW010000171.1:0-1482 GCF_039521845.1 Alkalibacterium iburiense | reverse complement strand
AGCAATTTGTTCTTGGTTTGACTGATTTCCAATCAAAATTTCTTTGAATGCCGCCGGTAATGTGTCGATTAATTGATCGAGCAACGCCGTTACTTGTTGTTCGGATAATACAAATTGGTCTTCAAGCAGTGCTTTTAAAGCATGCAAAAGAAGAGATAAAGATTTTGTGAAGCGAATGTTTTCTAGCTCGTCGCATTCTAAATAAAATAGTTCTCCAATCGTTCGTGGATCCTTTTCATTTCGTGAAACAAGTGCAAAAAATATATACCGCATAAAGACAATCGTTGTGTGGGCAATCATGATGTCATATTTTCGTCCGTAGACTTCTTTCCCGAGCTGTAAATAAGATTTACAGTACTTGAAGAACGTCTCAATGTCCCACCGTTTTCCGTATAGACGAATGATTTCTTCATTTTCCATCTCGATATCTGTGGATAATAACGCTAGCCAATTACGCTTGCCCTTACTGTTGCGATTTTTAACAAAAATGATTTTTGCTTTAATCTCTTTCCCTTGATCATTGAGCCCTAGGCTCACAACAGCTTCTGCTTTAACGATGGCACGCCCGCGCTTTTTCTTTAAGTGGGCATAGAGTTCCTTAAGCGTGTAGCGTTCGCCTTGATAGCCATAGGTCGCTCGCATGGGCTTTATCATACAAATAACGTGTAATGGATAATCCGTTACCACTTGCTTGATCACAGAAGCGTGACCGAACCAGCTGTCAAAAAGGAGCGTTTGTGCTTTTAATTTTTGCAAGGGTAGAGAGTGAAGTAAAGTAAACATGGTTTCTGTCGCTTTCTTTTGAGCTTCTTGACGACGCTTATATCCAGTGGTTCGTTTATCTATGCAATCATCGGCTTCATTTAATCGATTAGCTTTTTTCTTGGAACTCAGGAAAGATTTAGCCAGCGGAATAAAGGTATGGCCATCACTCCATCCTAAAGTTAGCATACGGAATCCTTTGATATACTTACCACTGGCATGATCGAAATTATTGGCTAACAACTCTACTTTTTTACTCCGATTACGACTAAACACGGAATCGTCCAGAATAAGCACACGTTCCTTGTCCTCTTGGACATAAGGTAACAAGGTGGCAATGATTTTTGAAGTGAACAAAAGTAAGAATTTACGCCAATTAAACCGTTCATTTCTCAAAAAACGGTTGACTGTATCTTTTCCAAATCCTGGTTGTCTTTCAGCATCCTCTAACAACTGATTCACACTTTTTCCGCCATGGAAAGCGACTGTGAATAAAAAAGTAACGATAGCATTCGTACTGATACCATCTTCTTTTTTTATATTTGATTGGTGTAATAAGGTGCCTATTTTAAATTCTTTAAGAAATCGATCAATGCTCGAATAGAACTCGTTTTTTTCTGATTTTTTTGGTAAAATATTAGCCATAAGACATCTCTCCTTTGGAATGTTTGTTGGTAACTACATTTTACCAAAGAGAGGTGTCTTTTTCTGTACTTTTAA
>NZ_BAAACW010000170.1:0-635 GCF_039521845.1 Alkalibacterium iburiense | reverse complement strand
AATGGATCTTCCCCAAATGATTCTATACGCCGCTCCCGCCAACCTAACGGTTTGATCATTTCCTTCGCATTGATTAACACTTTTTGTGTGTCAAGTTGAAATTGTTTGACCACTATCTTCATGAGTGTCTTAATACGACGAGAATACAAACCATAGTGGCGTACCATTTTAAACTGTTCATCTGGAATATGTCGGACAAGGCGTCCAATGAATTCCGCCACAGGTAGTTCCTCAACTTTCCATTCGCCATCCCGTTTATCTTGATAACTAAAGGCAACGACTTCACCGTCATACATAATGATGCGATGAAGAGCGATAGGTCCTCGCTTCATGTAGCGTCCAATATAACCGAGTAACCCTTTCACATGTGTTTTACTTCTCTTAGGCGCATGGATATAGAAACCATCTGGATTGTTTTTATACGCCGCTTGTAGCAAGGGCTGGACTTGCTTTTTGGCTCGCTCCGAAAGCACCTTTCGGATCAATTTTAAGACGACCGTCTGCCACTGTTTTCTTAGTTTGACGTAAGGAATATAGTCATATTGCTTCCATTTCCCATCCTTTGTCACCCCACCCATTGTCACAAGCATATGGATATGAGGGTTAAATTCTAGTTTAGATCCAAAGGTATGAAG
>NZ_BAAACW010000169.1:0-702 GCF_039521845.1 Alkalibacterium iburiense | reverse complement strand
AAAAGCAATCGAAATTTAGCTCGTTTAGCCGAAGAATTTTTATTTTATGATGATAACCATCCTTGGGAAGAAAAAGAAGTTTATTTTCATTCTGTTTCATACCAAGCCGCTTCTTGGTCTAAACCGCGTCGAGTGTGTATTCGTTCAACTCGAGAAGCAAGTGAATTACTTTTCAGTCACGCTTTTATTGTCACAAGTTTTTCAGAAAGTATCTCACCAGAAAGAGTTTTTGAAACGTACAAGAAACGCGGCACAATGGAAAACTATATTAAAGAAGCCAAAAATAGTTTCTTCTTTGATAAGACAGACAGCCCTGAATTTACTGAAAATCATGCACGTATGATGGTTAGTGTTCTTGCTTATAATCTTTTCAATTTCCTAAAGACTTGTTGTTTTGATGAAAAATGGCGAGGACTCCAAGTGAATACCATCCGACTTCGATTATTTAAAGTCGCTGGTAAATTAGTACGAACTGCCAGACAAATGTATTTAAAGCTGTCTAGCTCCCATGTTTACCAAGCCGAGTTCTATCATGTCTTTAGGCGAATCCAGCGGATTCGACAATATATTTAACAACTTTTGTTTTTTTGAAAGTTATATATGTCAAGGGATTAGTGTGCCCAAAATTAGGATTCATAAATCAAAAAGACTCATTGGAGAGAACTAGATCGCAAAAAATGAACAAATTAAGTTAGAAAACTG
>NZ_BAAACW010000168.1:0-3218 GCF_039521845.1 Alkalibacterium iburiense | reverse complement strand
TTATTTAAAAAATTTAGAATATCATCAGCTGCCTGATATCTAACTGTCCTCTCAACCGATTTGGGTTCATGTAATTTATTTAAGGCATTTTCTTTTAATTTTAAATCAGCTACCATATATTTATGTGTTGTTTCAATACTTTCGTGTCCAAGCCATATAGCAATTGTCGAAATATCGACTCCTGATTGAAGTAGACTCATTGCAGTAGAATGTCGGAATACATGTGGTGTTACTGACTTATTTTTTAAAGATGGACAGGTGTCATATGCTTTGCTTACAAGACGGTCTATTCTGTACCGTACTCCAGAACGTGTCAGATGTTTTACATTTCTACCGGATAAGAGATAATCATTGTCATGGATTTCATTCTCATGCATATAATTAGCAAGACTCTTTGATGTCGTTTCCCATAAAGGAACAGTGCGTTCCTTTCTACCTTTTCCCATTATTCGTAGATGACATTTGCCATTAGCAGAGAAAAAAATATCTCTCCCTTGTGTTGAAATCATCTCTGAAACTCTCATTCCAGAATTGTAAAGAAGAAGCAACATCAAATAATCGCTTCTTCCTTGGGAACTCTCACTATCACAAGTATTAAGCAATGAATCCATTTCTTCTTTTGTTAGATAGGAAACTTCTTTCTTTTCCACTTTGCGAAAAGGAATGGACTTAACTTTTCTAATAACTTCTAAATGTTCAGGACATTCATATGATACATATTCCATAAAAGACTTAATCGCCGCAAGCCTATTGTTTACTGTTATAAGTTTATTCTTTCTAACATTCACTAGATAATTCAAGAATTCAACAATGGTATTAGCATTTATTGTATTTATATTTATAGAGTCTGCCTTGATTCCCATTTCATCACGCATATATATTAACAGAATTCGAAAGGTGTCCTTATAAGCTTGAACGGTAGATGGAGATACCTTCTTTTGATTCATCATCCATTCTAGAAAGAAATTTTGGAGAAGTCTCTGAAAATCATTATTCTTCATTGTTAATGCCTCCATTCTCATAGAAATATCTTTCAAATTTTTTAGAGGTGAACTGCATTAATTCAGGTGTTCCCGTAAGATACCAATAGGTATCTTCCACTTTTACGTGACCAAGATAGGTAGAAAGATAAATAATCTTCGAATCTATATTTATATCTTTCTTAAGCCACCTTAACAACGTGTTGCATGCAAAAGTATGACGGAAATCATATAGTCTCGGAGGACGTCTACTCCATTCTTTGTCATCCATAAGGATTTTATTCCTGATTACTCGTAGAGCATATTCTAAATTACGTAACACTAGTTTACGGCTATTTGTCGAAAGTAGAAAATGTTGATCAGAAAAGTTTCTTCTTAGTGTATCTCTTTCATTTATATAGCCTCTTAATTCATTAGCAGTCGTTTCATGGATTGGGATGATACGACTTTTTGAAAACTTCGTTTCCTGTATAGCAATTAAATTATTTGTTAAATCAACATCGTCATCGGTCAATCCACATACTTCATTTGGCCGCATTCCTGTAGTCCATAAAAGACCAATCGCAGTCGAGACTGCCTTACATCTAAGACCGTCAGGTGACAACAATCCCATTGATGCTTTCATTAGGATAAATAGATCTTCCTCAGTATAAATATAAGGGGTTGACCGTCCATGACAATCTCCAAACATTCCTTTAGGAGGCATTTGTGCCGAAGAGTCTAATACACAGATATACTTAGCGAATGTACGTACAATCTCTATCCTTCTCGCCATATACCATCGTGAATATTCTGGTTTGAGAGTAGCCCATTCGAACGCTAAGTCAGTTGTCAAAGAACCTTTATGCCCAACAGATATCGTATATGATGCAAAACGTCTTAACTGCTGAGATTCAATATTAATCTGATATCCAAGAGCCTTCTTATAAGAAATATACTCTTCTATTTGCCTTGGGATAAGATTATTAGTCATATTCCACCTCCGGCCAAACACCTGCAACATCTTGTAATTCAGTAAAATTAATCTTGGTATAAATACTGGTTGTTTCTACAGATTCATGACCTAATATGTCCGCTATCATCTTGAGGTCAATCCCATTATTTATCATCTCTTTTGCGGCTGTGTGTCTTAACATATGGGTGCCTGTGAACTTATCTAAACCTGCTCTTACAGCAGCGCTCCTTACGGTATAGCGTACTTGGGATGTACCCATTGGTTTTCCTAGTTCGTTTTTGAATCTTATAAACAAACGTCGCTCCTGAGTTTTTGGACGCGAATGTAGTAAATACTCTTCAATGGCTCTACCGGTAACGATGTGTAGTGGAAGGATTCTTTCAGAATAAGTTTTTGTTTCTCTAATGGTTACAGTTCCCTCTAACCAGTTAAAGTCATCCAATGAGAGTCTTGCGACTTCTGAACAACGTAATCCTAAATCTTTTAGGCATCGCGCAATTGCATAATCACGAATACCGGCTGGTCTTGTGCGATTATATGACGAAAAAAGATTATCTATTTCCGATTCGGTAAGATATTTAGGAATACTTGAACGTTTCCAAACAGGTGATGTCATGGGTAATTGTAAGATTTCCTCTAATTTTAAACCGTCACTGAATTGGAGGAATTTTATATAACTTCGAATTCTGGTTATTATAGTTTTCTTAGATGCATTCGAGAGATGACTAATTGTACTAGTTAAATATATTTTAACATGTTCAATAACGATTTTTTCAGGCAAGAAGTTCTTTTCTGGAAAACTACTATATAAAAATATTTTAACAGTACTGCATTGGGAGGTTACTGTATTATTACTAAGTCCAGCAACATCGATTAAATATCTTTGAAATCTCTCTATCTCAGATTCAATAGCTGTATTTATTTCAAATTCAGAGATGCTTAGTCTCTTAAATATCTTTTTGCCAGTAAGAAAGTAGTAATAAGCATGGAGGGAAGCTTGAATGGTGCTTTTTTGGGAGGTTAATGGTGTTTTCTGTAAATACTTTGATATAATTTCTTTTAATCTCTTTTGATCTGTCCGTAGGACAAAAACTACCTCATTACATTTTAAAAATTCCTTAACTCTTTGTCCATATTGTTCTATAACGAGACTGGAATAGCCTTTCTTACAAAGAAAAGTTTTAAAATTAGAGATTTGGATTTCCTTATTCATAAGCGTTACTCCTTTTTATTTTATCTTAGCAAAAGAAGTAACGTATAAAAATATTATGCTCTGAAAATTT
>NZ_BAAACW010000167.1:49954-63423 GCF_039521845.1 Alkalibacterium iburiense | reverse complement strand
GCCCAGCCATTTATTTTTTAACATAAATGGCTGGGCTGATTTATTTAGACTGAGTTTTTTCCCAGTCCCTCTTTTTATTCTTTATCCAAATAGTCACTTATACTTTCTATAAAATCTTTCAGTACAGCTATACGAGCGTATTTTTTACTGGTACCACTGATAATTTTCCAAGGTGTATGATTAGTTGAAGTATAGTGAACCATCTCATTCATTGCTTCTTTATAAGCATCGAACTGCTCATGGTTGCGCCAGTCTTCATCCGTTAGCTTATGCTGCTTCATAGGGTCTTCAGCCCGTGCTTCAAATCGTTTTAACTGTTCCTCTTTGTCAATAATGATGAGATACTTCAGGACGAGGTATCCTTGATGATTCAAATTATGTTCCATTTGATTGATTTCATCATAGGCTTCTTTCCATCTATACGAAGGAGTTAACTCTTCAATTCGCTCGACTAATACACGCCCGTACCAGCTTCTATCAAATATAGTCATGCGTCCGTCTGTTGGAAAGTCTCTGTAGAATCGCCACAAGTAATGTCTATCCTTTTCTTCTTGAGTAGGAGCCGCTGTAGTTGCGACGTCATACCCCCGAGGATCCATCAGCCGGGTTAGGCGCTCAATATTCCCTCCTTTACCAGCAGCATCCGTCCCTTCATAGACCACTACGATAGCTTTCTTTTCTATATAGACTTGATAAAGTAAATCTCCTGCTCTTTTCTGTAAATCATCTAATTCTTTATCATAGTCTTTATCACTAATAGATAGAGATAAGTCCACTTGATCTAAAGGCTTATCTTTACTCTCTGAATGCTCAGGAAGCTGAGGATCAAATCGCGACACATCTTTCTTAAGAAAAGTATCTAATTCATCCAAGCATAATTGTAACACCTGTCTAGATGTATCCTTTTTACCTTCCACATACAAGATATGCCATGGGGATAGATGATAATTGGTTTGGTTTAGAATCTTCTTAAAATGCTTATAGTAAGCACTATAGTTGTCAAGCTGGTTGTAGTCTTTCTCATTTAAACGGACATGCCGGTAATCATCTTTTTCCAGTCTAGTTATGTTCTTTTTCATTTCATTTTTAGATTGATGAAGAAAGAACTTAAGGACTAATGTATCATCTTGGGTTAACGCTTTTTCTATAAAACTCACATCTTCAATATAATGCTTTAATTTCTCTTCGTCTAAAGATGGATTATTAAACAAATCATAATAAAAGCTGCGGTCAAAGAAAACGATTTGCCCTCTTTTAGGACTTTTAACAAAGAAGCGATATAAATAAGGATGTTGGCTTTCGTCTTTGCTGGATTCTTCAAAGACACTCACTTCATAATGTTTCGGGTCTAATTCTCTCGTTAAATCCTTCAATAAGTACCCTTTACCAGATGATTCCCATCCATCCACTATAACCAGCATACTTTTATCTGTTTCCATCAACTCTCTATGAAGAGCAGCAAACTGTTCTCCTAAATCGGACCGTTTTGTATCCGATAGCTCTTTTTTTATTCTATCTCTCTTAGCCTGTTTACTCGGTAACATAAGGGTCATCCACTCATTTCTACTTAGTTTTTAAAGGCATGCGCTTGTCTGGTACAGGAAAGGCTTCATTTAAGATCCTAATATCCTCGTCGTCCAATTCAACCTGAAGCACGTCAGCATTTTGTAAGACATGATCCCGAGAAGCTGCTTTAGGAATAGCTATCATGTTTTCCTGTTGCGTTACAAAAGCTAATAGGAGCTTCACAACAGATAGATTATATTTTTGAGCCATACGGTTAATAGTCGGACTCTGATGCACCATCTCTTTTTTATCCGGTTCTTGGCCAATAATGGGACAATAAGCCATGATAGGTATTCGGCTTTCTTTCAGATAATCAGTCAGGACAAACTCAATTCCTCTTGAAGCTAAATGGTACAAGAGCTGATTCGTCTGACAGTTTAACCCATTTCTCAAAGAAAGCAGTTCTTGAATATCTTCCAAATCAAAGTTAGAGACGCCCCAGCCTTTAATTTTACCTTTCCATTTCAACTCTTCCATTACATCCACTGTTTCTTGTAGGGGGATATGACCTCTCCAATGTAGTAAATAAAGATCCAACTCATCGACTCCTAAGCGCTTCAACGTCCCATCAATAGACTGATGAATATGCTGTTCTCCTGCATTCATCGGGAGTACCTTTGATACAATGAATAAATCGTCTCTTTTATAAGGTTGAATAGCTTCACCCACTATCTCTTCTGACCTGCCTTCAGAATACATCTCAGCTGTGTCAATCAGAGTCAATCCATTCTCTATACCTGTACGCAATGCCTCAATTTCTTGTTGTTTCTTTTTAAATTCTTCTCCCATCCTATAAGTGCCTTGGCCTAAATTCAAAACCTCACGGCCATCAGGAAAAGCAATCGTCTGCTTCATTCTCTCATCCTCCCTATCCTTTAGACTCCTTCTAAAGTACTGATAATCTCTTGAAACAATATAATGGAATACGTGGGAAAATCTATACTCGGAAGCTCGAACGGCAAGTGGGCAAATTGAATAATATCATCCCCACGAGTGAAGAAGTAAAAAGCAGAAACCACTTCATTCCCTTCTTCGTCTATTCCCATAGCTGGTACCATCGTCTGATGCATCACGTCACCTAAAACAATCATTTCAGCTACAGTATACACTTTTGAGTCCAATGCTTCTATTTCTGATACAGTCATGAAGTGAGCCAGTTCTTCTGTCGTTGGCAAGCCCTCTAAATCCACGCTATAAAACCCAGGTGTGATAGCAGTAAAAATTAAATGGTCGTCATAGAAATAGAAGGTTAATTCAGCCGAATACTCTGCCATCTCATTGGTCTCGTCATTTGCCGGGTAACGGTAGATAACCATCTGTTCATTTTCCGTTACATCAACGAAGTCTGACACACTATCTTCGATGCTGGTGACACTTTGAAAGGCGGCATCCACTTCTTCACTGGTTGACCCACCCATCTCCTCTTCAACAGACAGCTCACTGAGGGTGACCTCTTTTAAGATATTTTGATAATCATCCCAGGCAGCAGCTCCCTGTTCATTAAAGAATGTTTCAGCATCCACCAAGTTGATAAAGACATGCTCCTCTGCAGAATCGATTACAGGATTTGCTTCTACCATCTCTTCATCGTCTTGATCAGTCAGGTTAGAAGACTCCTCATCATGAGTCTCTGTTTCCGATATCGAAGGTTCGGCCTCTTCTTCCTCTACAATTGTTTCCTCTACTTCAATCTCACTTACCTCATCAGGTGTGTCACAGGCTGCTAATATAATTAAACTAGAAAGTGCTAAAAGACCTCTTCTATTCATTCTTTTCTCCTTTTTTGACAACTTCCTATTTTGATTCATCTCTATACTATTATTCTATCGGAATAAAGAAAATTTACTATTATTATCACTTAAACGTTCGTTAAACACGCAAAAAAGGAACAATCCGTCTGACTTCACTCAAGCCTGACGAATCGTTCCTTTTTAAATAGTATACACTCTTAGATTAATTCTTCTGTTTTGACATTCGCATCGGTCTCGCTTACTTTTGGTTTCCAAAAGCCTAAAATAATGGCCGAAAGGATAGACCCAATAAGTAAAGCAGCAATAAACCATAATGGATTCTCACCAATCCCTATAACGAAGAGTCCACCATGAGGAGCTGGAATCGAGACATTCCATAATTGTGTGAGACCTCCACCAATAGCTGCCCCTAATATAGAAGACCCAATGACTCTTAATGGATCAGCAGCGGCAAAAGGTATAGCTCCCTCAGTAATAAATGAAATTCCAAGAACAAAGTTCGTTAATCCGGACTGTCGTTCAATCTGACTGTATTTGTTTTTGAATAGGAGAGTGGAAAGAGCGATGGCCAATGGAGGAATCATTCCACCTACCATAACGGCGGCCATTAAACTTCCATCTCCTGTATCTCCATAGATACCGATGGAGAAGGCGTATGCCGCTTTGTTAACAGGTCCTCCCATATCAACGGCCATCATCCCTCCAAGAACCGCTCCTAGTAACACGGCATTCCCGGTTCCTAAATTCTCCAGGAAGTTGATCATCCCATTATTGATAATGGCAAAGAATGGCCCCACTAAGAAGAACATCAACAAGCCGACCAGTAATAAGCCTAACACTGGGTATAATAGGATGGCTTTTAGACCTTCTAAGCTTTTCGGAAAGTTTCTCAATGCTTTTTTAATGAGGTTCATAACGTAACTAGCTAAGAAACCGGCAACCAGTCCACCCAAGAATCCCGCATCACTGTTTACGGCAATCAGTCCACCAGCCATTCCTGGAAGAAGGCCTGGACGGTCAGCAATACTGTAAGCAATGTAACCTGCCAAAATAGGAATAAGAAATTCAAAGGCTGAACCTCCTATTGTATTAAGTGAAGTGAATAGAATGTTGTCAGAACCCAGCTGCGCTTCAAAAAGGAAAGATATAGCTAGTAAAATTCCTCCCCCTACAACGAATGGCAACATGTGAGACACACCATTCATCAGATCTTTATAGATACTCTGCCAAGCCGACTTTGGTTCATCATCGGAGGCTGACTCGCTGGATGCTTCTGCTTGAAGAATCGGCGCTTGGCCCGTGGAGGCTTTTGTGATTAATTCTTCTGCTTTATTAATCCCTTCAGAGACAGGTCTTTGTAAAACAGGCTTGCCATTAAAGCGGGCAATATCTACTTTTTTATCTGCCGCAATAATGATACCGTCTGCTCGTTCGATCTCTTCTTTTGTTAGCACATTTTTGGCTCCGTCAGTTCCGTTTGTTTCCACTCGAATTTCCACACCCATTTCGGCTGCTTTTTTCTTAAGCGCATCTTCTGCCATATAGGTATGAGCAATTCCTGTCGGACAAGCTGTTACAGCAAGGACAAACTTTTTATCTCTTGGACCTGCCTCTGCTTGAGCGGTTGTTACGTCCGTTTCTTCTTCGCTTTCTTCAAATAAAGCCTGGACTTCTTCTGGAGAAGTGGCCTCTTTAAGCGCCTGGATGACCTCTTCATCGATTAGTTTGCGTGAGAGCGAAGCCAATACTTCTAAATGGAGATTATTTCCGCCTTCTGGAGCAGCAATCATAAAGAATAATTCTACCGGTTGTCCATCCAGTGCATCATAGTCGACTCCTTTAGTGGATTTAGCAAACAAAACTGCCGGATTTACCACTGCTTTATTTTTAGAGTGTGGCATGGCAATGCCATTGCCAAGACCAGTGGAGGTTTGCGCTTCCCGGTTCATAATCCCTTCTTTGAATACAGAGGTGTCTTCAATCACATCCTGCTTATAGAGGTGACTAATCATTTCGTCAATAACGGCTTCTTTTTCTGTGGCCTGTAAATCCATAATCATTAAATCTTTGCGTAATAAATCATTAATTTTCATTTACTTTCCCTCCAATTGTTCGATTTTAACTGTTTGATAGACTTTATCGATGGTTTCTTTGTTTGCCAAATCATCTGAAAAGGCTGTTGCGCTGCCGCAAGCCAGACCCATTTTAAAGGCGTCTAACGGATCTTGTGTAAGAGAATACTGGCCAACAAAGCCGGCTACCATGGAATCTCCTGCGCCTACAGAATTTTTTACTTCTCCTTTAGGTACAGACCCTTTATACACCGCTTGATTTGTCAGTAACAAAGCGCCATCGCCTGCCATTGAAATAAGAACATGTTGAGGCCCTTCTGAGAGCATTTTTTTCCCGTAAGCGATTAAGGCTTCGATGGTATCCAGTTTAACCTGATATAAGTCTTCCAGTTCTTCTTTATTCGGTTTGATTACTAACGGTCGGCTGGACAAGGCGTCATTTAATTCAGTGCCCGTTGTATCGATAACAAAGGGGATGCCTTTATCTGTTAGATGACTGATGATTTGCTGGTAATAATTGCCCGGCAGATTACGAGCTTTGCTTCCGGATAGGATAACAATGTCTTCAGCAGTCATCTCATCAAAACGCGCTAAGAAATGAGTCGCATCTTCTTCTGAGATAAATGAGCCAGCCCCATTGATTTCTGTTTCCTGTTGACCTTTTACTTTTACATTAATCCGTGTGTTGTCATTTACATAAGCAAAAGCAGTCGAAATACCATCTTTTTCCAGTGAATCAACAATGAATTGTCCTGTAAAGCCACCGACAAAACCAGTGGCCGTTGAGGGGATGCCTAATTCATGCAGGATTCGCGATACGTTAATGCCTTTTCCGCCGGGATACATATGAGATTTTTCAAATCGATTGATTTGTCCAGGGGTAATCTCTTGACCTGGATAAATCACATAATCAATTGACGGGTTTAGTGTGACTGTGTAAATCATGTGTGGTAACCTCCATTACGCGTGTGACTTCTTTGAATTCTTTAAATTCTTTACTTAATGTTTCGGTTATAAGGATGCCATCATCTATGTCCGCTACTTTAACGGCACTCACTTCTTTTAGTTTAGAATGATCGGCCAGGACAAAGGATTGATTGGCTTGATTCATTGCTTTATTTTTTATGGATGCTTCCTCTACGTCTGTTGTGGTTAGACCATAGGTTAAATCGACTCCGTTCATTCCTAAAAAGGCTTTGCTGAAATGAAACTGTTCCAATTGTTTCTCTGCTATCGGTCCAATTATGGCTCGAGTGTTTTGCTTGATTCTGCCGCCGATTAAAATAGTTGGAATACGATGTTCGGACAAAGATAGAGCATGAGGGACTCCATTTGTTACAACAGTTATGTCTTTGCCTTTCAAAAAAGGAATCATTTCATAAGTGGTCGTACCTGCATCCAAAAAGATGACTTCTTTATCCTTTATTAATGTGGAGGCATAGGTCGCAATGCGTTTCTTTTCTTGACTGTTTTTGACTGATTTTTCCTCCATCGAAGCCTCACTGACCGTTTTTCTTAACCGTTTGGCCCCACCGTGCACGCGAACGAGTTGATTCTGTTCTTCCAATTGCCTTAAATCGCGTCTAATAGTTGATTCAGAATGGCCTAATTCTTCAACTAATTCTTGCACGGTAACGGCTTGAACATGGTATAATTTATTTAATATATACTGATGTCTTTCTACTGTAAGCACTTCCCTCAACTCCTTCTTCTTATTTTATCATCTCAAACAGTCAAATTCAATCATAATAGCTCAAAATGAGTCATAATGGGTTTTATTTTTTTTACTAAAAGATTAAGCAGATCTGTTGAATTCCTATTTTACAATGGATATAAAGTCTGATAGTATAGATAGAGCGAAACAAATAAAAATTTAATGACTGGATGAGGCGCAAAAATCATCAGTACTTATTTCTAAAGACCTGTAAGTCGAAATAAGGAAAGGGAAATTTGCCGAAATGGTTTGTTTTTTACAGAAAGTAAACTGTTGGGTTGCATATGAATAATATGCAGACTGCCGTAGAGCTATTGCTTATCGGAGTGCTTCCGCTTGTGAGTATACTTATTGTGTGAACAAGTCGGCATTCCCGGCTTGTTTTTTTCGTATTATCTTCGTTTTTTCGTTATAGTGATAAAGATGATACCTACTCAACAGTCTAAAAGGAGTTATTATGAAAAGAAGTGTATTAAAGTTTGGTGGCTCAAGTGTGGCTGACTTTCCGAAAATTAAAGACATCTCGCTTTATTTAAAGGAGAGAATTGAGAAAGGCGAGCAGCTGATTGTGGTTGTATCTGCAATGGGAAAGACGACAGATAACCTACTGGCTTCTGTCCATGATCTAACAGACAATCCGAATGACAAAGATTTGGCGATGTTACTCACAACAGGTGAGCAGCAGACCATCTCTTTTCTCTCACTCGTATTAAATGATATCGGCGTGCGGGCCAAGCCACTGACGGGCTACCAGGCCGGCATCGAGACCATCGGGAAACATTTAAAAAGTAAAATTTCTTCTATTAAAGGAGACTTGTTGGAAAACTTGTTTGAAGAGCATGACTTGCTTATTGTCGCAGGTTTTCAAGGCTTTAATAAAGAAGGCGAACTGACGACTCTCGGACGCGGCGGGTCAGACACGACAGCTGTTGCCATAGCTTCAGCCATGCAGTGCCCATGCGAAATTTATACAGATGTGACGGGTGTGTACAGTACCGATCCCCGTATTTTCCCAGAAGCGAAAAGATGGGATCAGATCTCTTTTGAAGAAATGATGGAAATGTCTGCTTTAGGAGCGGGTGTGCTAGAAACGAGAAGTGTGGAACTTGCTAACAATCACAACATTCCAATTTATTTAGGAAAAACATTATCAGACGAGAAAGGAACATGGATTGTGCCGAATGATCAAATACTGGAAAGAAAAGCCGTCACAGGTGTCGCATTAGATAAGGAGATGGCACACATTACCATCACCTACCCTTCGCATGACCGACAATTTTTGAGCGATTTATTTAAATTACTGGAAGATGCTGAAATTAACGTGGATATGATTTCCCAAATCCAAAACCAGGATGGACAGCAATTCTCCTTTACATTTAAAGAGTCAGATGAAAAAGAACTGATTCGATTATTTAACGCCTTAAAAGAAACCTACCCCGATTTATACTTTAAAATTGAAACCACATACTGCAAAGTCTCTGTCATCGGAGCAGGTATGCGCGATATGACGGGTGTTGCTTCTAAGATATTTAAAACCCTGCTTGATGCAGATATCACTTTTTATCAAGTCACGACTTCAGAAATCAGTGTGTCATATGTGGTAGACGAAGCCAATGGCGAGAAAGCCACGCGCTTGTTGTGCCAAACATTCAACCTATAAAAGAAAGGATACGATACCATGGTAAAAATAGCTTTAGTGGGAGCAACCGGTCTGGTCGGCCAGACAATGCTCCACATTTTAGAAAAAAGAAACCTCCCCTCTTTCTCCTTAACCCTTTTCTCTTCTGCCCGGTCAGCTGGGAAAGAGATCACGTTTAAAGGAGAAACGTACACCATAGAAGAACTGACGGAAGAAAGAGCACAAGATGGCTTTGACTATGTTTTGATGTCAGCTGGAGGCGGCACTAGTTTGCATTATGCCCCATTATTTGAAGAGGCCGGATCAGTAGTGATTGACAACTCGAGTGCCTGGCGTATGGATGACTCGATAGACTTAATAGTACCTGAAGTCAATAAAGCGTCTTTAAGAAGAAAGATTATTGCTAATCCTAACTGTTCAACCATTCAGTCAGTTGTTCCACTTAAACCTATTCAAGACGCGTTTGGTTTAAAACGAGTGGCCTATACAACTTACCAATCTGTTTCTGGTTCAGGTGTAAAAGGCTTAGAAGATTTAGAAAAAGGCGAAAAAGGCGAAGCCCCAACGAATTATAATCACCCGATTTACCATAACCTCATTCCTCAAATTGATGATTTTGAAGAAGATGGCTACACGAAAGAAGAACAAAAAATGATCAACGAAACACGAAAAATCTTAAATCAAGCGGATTTAGACGTAACCGCAACATGTGTTCGCGTTCCTGTTCCTCACTCACATGCAGTAGCGATGAACATCACGCTAAACAGTGAACCCACAGTAGAAGAATTAAAATCCCTTTTAAGTAAGTTTCCATCTATTAAAGTCATGGATGATCCGTCTAAAGAAGTCTACCCTACGCCTCTTGAAGCGGCTCAAAAAGAAGATGTCTTTGTCGGTCGTATCAGAAAAGACCCAAGTTTACCAAAGACGTATCATTTATGGTCCGTGAGTGATAATATTTTTAAAGGAGCTGCATTAAACGCGGTTCAAATTTTGGAGTCATTAATAGCAAACTAAATACAATTTAAGGAAGGAAGTCATACAATGTCACGTTTATTTACTGGTGCAGCTGCGGCTGTGACTACCCCATTCAAAAATAACTCAGTTGATTACGACCAGTTCCGAAAGCATTTAACTTTTTTAAAGGAACATTC
Organism: Alkalibacterium iburiense; assembly: GCF_039521845.1. Taxonomy (NCBI): domain Bacteria; kingdom Bacillati; phylum Bacillota; class Bacilli; order Lactobacillales; family Carnobacteriaceae; genus Alkalibacterium; species Alkalibacterium iburiense. The sequence continues at coordinate 53,527 of NZ_BAAACW010000167.1, read as the reverse complement.
CATTCAAGGTTTTGTAGTGAATGGTACGACTGGTGAAGGCACTACTTTATCAGCTGAAGAGAAAACAGATTTGCTCAAAATTTCAGTTGAGGTTGCCGGTGGCGATATTCCTGTTATTGCCGGCACTGGAACCAATAACACAGCTCAATCGGTTGTCCTTTCAAGAGAAGCTGAAGCTTTAGGAGTAGACGGTTTACTAGTCATTACCCCTTACTATAATAAGACCAGTCAAAAAGGGCTCGTTGCTCACTTTACTGCGATTGCGGATGCGGTGAATATTCCTATTATTTTGTATGATGTACCGGCTCGTACAGGTATGACTATCGCACCAGAAACGATTGAAATCTTAGCTAAGCACCCGAATATTGTTGGTCTAAAAGACGCAACAGGAGACTTGGCACATTATAGTTACTTGCAAACAGTTGTTGATGAAGACTTTTCCTTTTACAGTGGAAACGATGACTTGGCATTGCCTTATTATGCTCAAGGTGGTCACGGGATTATTTCAGTTCTAGCCAATGCTCTTCCAAAAGAGTACCAAGAATTGTATGAAAAAGCTCAGACTGATAAAGATGAGGCTCTGGCTATCCACCAACAGTTGTATCCTTTAGTGGAGGCTTTAAATGTGGATGTCAATCCTATTCCAATCAAGGCTTTAACTAGTCACCTCGGTTTTGGTGAGTACGAACTGCGACTTCCGCTTGTTCCATTGGAAGAAAATGAAGTCTCTATCTTAACGAATCTCTTTGATCACATAAGAAAGGATGGGTAGTATGGATTTATTACTTGTTGGATACGGTGCTATGAACAAACGTGTTGCCGCTTTAGCGGAAGATCGTGGACACACAATTGTTGGTGTCGTAAGTCCGGTTGAAACGCCGGATTGCCCTTACAGCCTCTTCTCTTCTTTTGATGAGTCTTTACCCAATGCAGATGTAGCAATTGATTTTTCTCATCCTAATTTGACAAAAGAGATGCTTTCTTCTGATTTGGCGATTCCTATAATTATCGCAACGACTGGAGAAAAAGACACCTTAGTTGAAATGATGAAAGAGAAAGCAAAATCCAATCCCGTATTTTTCAGTGCGAATATGAGTTATGGGGTGCATATTTTAACTCAGTTACTTCAGACTGTCGCTCCCATGATGGATGATTACGATATTGAATTAATTGAAAAGCACCACAACCAAAAAATTGATGCTCCAAGTGGCACCTTAGTTAAGTTGCTCGATGCGATTACTGAAGAAGCCCGTCCTGATGCGAATCCTGTTTATAATCGTAGTCAAGTCACTGAAAAGAGAGAAAAAGAAGACATTGGTATTTCGACTATTCGTGGGGGAACCATTGTCGGTGAGCACGAGGTTTTATTTGCAGGAGTGGATGAAGTTATTTCTATTAAACACACCGCTCAATCGAAAGATATTTTTGCAAACGGCGCGCTTAAAGTAGCTACTCAGCTTGTAAATAAAGAAAACGGCTTTTACACTTATCATAATCTGTAAATGAAGGGGCATTAGAGGACGTATGAATCCATTACTGAACACAGCTAAATTGCATAGAAGAAACTTGCATCAGATACCTGAACTGTCTTTTCAAGAGTTCAAAACAACACGGTATATTAGAGAGCATCTAGATGCCTTATCTATTCCCTATTTCACTCCTCTTGAAACAGCGACACTTGTCTTTTTTAAAGGACAGTCAACTGAAGACGACACGATTGCTTTTCGCGGGGATATTGATGCCTTACCGATTAAAGAAGAAACGGGGTTAGCTTATGCATCCACTCATGAAGGAGTCATGCATGCGTGTGGACATGATGGACATACGTCTATTCTATTGACCTTTGCCCAGTGGTGTAAGGAGCAGCAAGATCAAGGCTTACTTGAAAAAAACATCTTACTCATTTTTCAACCTTCCGAAGAAACAAATGCTGGAGCTGACGCAGTGATTCAAGCTTTTCCATTTAAAGACTATCATGTGAAACAGATTTTTGGCATTCATTTGGGCCCTGATTTACCGGAACATACATTAGCCACACGCTCAGGCTTTTTCATGGCTAGTGCGACAGAATACCAAGTCTCTTTTAAAGGCTTATCTGCTCATGTTGCTCAAAAAGAAAAAGGCCAGAGCGCACTCGGAGCTGTGAATCATATTGTTTCTCAGTTTTCCCAAGTCCAGCATTATTTTTTAAACGGGTTACATCAAAACATTTTACACATTGGCAGCATGTCAGCTGGAGAAGCCCCCAACACAGTTGCTTCAGATGGCTTCATTAATGGGACGATCCGGACATATAATCCAGATGATTTAGATCGGATGACTGAAAAAATGCAAAGGATTGTAAACCAGGCAGATTCCCTTTTTGGTACGACCTCTACTCTCAATCTATTTAAAGGATACCCGGCTGTTCACAACGATCCTAAACTCGTTCCTGTTGTCAAAGAGAGTGCTGAAGCGGCTGGTTTAAAAGTACAAGAGTTAGATGAACCGTATTTATTCGGAGAAGATTTTTCCTTTTACTCAAAGATAGCTCAAACCAATTTCTCCTTTTTGGGTGTGCGTAATGAAGAAAAAGGCTATAGACATGGTCTTCATACTTCTCGATTTAATTTTGATGAAGACTGTCTACTAGACGGTATCCACTACTTCCAATCTCTTGCAAAAAGCTTAGGAGCGGTAAGATGACTCCATTTTAACGATTAACTAGTTTACATTCAGTTTCAAGTTATAAGGCGTACTGTTTTAGGTTTCTCTCTCCATTTGATAGTATAAAGATATATCAAACGTTATTTTTTAGGAGATAAGAAATCATATGAAGAAAAAATGGATTGTATTTATACTATCACTGTTAATATTTTCTGTATTATTTGTAGTGACTCAGTTTGTGTATAATTGGGTTATGCCTCAAAACAAATTGACTGATTTGCTGACTTTAGTTATTTTAGTTATAGTTTTTCTACCAACATCTTTCTTTGCAGCTTTAAAAATTACGCAAAATACCGAGTAATACCCTCTTATGTCTAAAACCCTTTAAAAAGAATAGACTTTGTGATAAAATAAACTTGTGCAGTTGAAGTTTATTTTTTTATGACAATTTGTGACTTTATTCACTATTTGGAGGGTAATACCGATGCTTTTTATTATCCATTTTTTGTATGGTCTTCTCGCCTTATTTCTGTTTAGTTCCTTAATTGCTGAAAGTATTAAATTTTCGCCTCTTTTTCTATCATTCAGTCTTATTCTGCTTTCATTAGCCTTCTTTATGACTGTCTATAAAGAGTGGCTGCATGCGAAAAAACAGCCGAATGTGTTGCCTTTAAGATTTCAGACCTTTCAATATGGGACACTTTTGTTTCTCATCATTGGAACCTTTGTCACCTTTTACCTCAATCACACGATAGGATTAGGGTCGGTCCTAGCTTCAAGTATAGTCGGTTTAATCGGTGCGTTTTTCTTTAAACGCTACTCCACTAGTCTGTTTTGCGGATCCTTTATTGGAATGGCTTGTTCGATTATTTTCTCTAACCCTATTTCTTTGCTGGTAGCGGCTTTAACATCAGGTATCATGCTCGC
>NZ_BAAACW010000167.1:31727-49891 GCF_039521845.1 Alkalibacterium iburiense | reverse complement strand
ATGTGGCTTCCATGCTCTTTCAAACCCCTTTTAGAGTGATACCAGCTCTATCGAAAGAATCGTATGTACTTATTTTTCTGTATTCTATGGGAACGGGCCTCCTCACTTTTGCCTTACAAAAAGAATGGAAATGGGATGCCGTAAAAGCTTCAGCTCTAGTGGGCCTCATCCTCGCTCTAGTCCATCCTGATGCAACCCACACAGTAGTCCTGGCTGCTTATTGTGCCTCATTTACTGGTATGACATCACCAAAGAAAGTGCACTCATATGGGGAGATGTTAGGACTGATGGGATTGACAAGCATTCTTTTCATTGCCGCATCTCCTTTATTCGATGGCTCTGGTGGAAAGTTAGGCTCAATAGCTTTTCTGTCCACTCTATCCGGGACATGTCTTATCCGTTTCGTGAAACAAGGCGTTCAGTATGTAATGACTCAAAAATCGAAGAAGCACCCTTCAAGTCAGAACTAAAAACAATTCTACCTTTGATTGTTTCTACTAAATCTAACGTGAGAGATAGACCAAAAAAGGTCTGTCTTTTTTCTTTTTTGCTTCAATAGAAGGCAGAGTGGATGGAGATGAAAACCTATTTAACAAATAAATGAAGTTCACCCTCATTTGAGTCATTTTTATGTTCTAATTTGAGGGCGAAATCACCTTTCCCTATCATACCGTTACAAATAAAGAGCTCAAGTGATAAGGAAACCGGATTCCCTATCATTCCACCATTTTTTTGGCACTCATATGATGAGGTTAGACCATTTGCCATTCATTCGGAAGTTTAAATGAGACTCAACTGATGTGGTACGTGTTTTCTAGGGTTATAAGAGGACTGTTCGTTTTGTATGCAGCTACTAGTTTATCTTATTCATTCATCCACTGATGTTTTCTGGCTACATTGACCGCTTCTATGCGTGACCGGGCACCTGTTTTACTTAAAATAGATGAAATATAATTGCGGACAGTGCCTTGGGATAAAAACACTTTTTCAGCAATGGCTTGAGTCGGTATTCCTTCAGACAAGCATTGAAGTACCTCAATTTCTCTTTCCGTCAATGGATTTTTCTCTTTTCTTAACACGTGACGCACCAAGGCAGGATCGTAAATGGTTTCACCATTCATAACCGCATAAATGGTTTCTGTCAGTTTATCCGTCGGGCTGTCCTTAAGTAAATAGCCTTGTACTTGATGCTTGACCGCTGTCTCAAAATAGGATTGCCTGGCAAAGGTCGTTAATATAATGACTTTGGTATCAGTAGAATGAATGGCTTCTGCGACATCCAGACCTGTCATCTTAGGCATTTCAATATCCAGTATCGCCACATCCGGCTGATACTCTAAAATGCCCTTTAGAGCCTCTTCCCCATCCAACGCTGTTCCTACGACCTCCAATGATTCTTCCAGCTGGAGTAAGGATGTAAGAGCGGAGTTCAGCATTTTCTGATCCTCAGCAATATAGACTTTAATCATAGTCAATCTCCTCTTCCGGTATGGTGACATAAAGCAGCGCTCCAGAGTCGTTGATCACTTCAAACTGCCCATTTAATTCCTCAACTCGATTTCTCATACCGCTTAACCCATGGGATTTATTCTCATGGAAATGAATCCCTATGCCATTATCCTTGATACGTAAATGGTAATGATTATTCTTGTAATGGAACGTATACCTCACTAAAGTAGCCTGACTGTGCCGGATCACGTTGGTTGTCGCCTCTTGTATAATGGAGGCTAATGCATATTGGACAGAAAGAGGCCAGTCACTTGTTTGGCTTTCATTTTCAGTGATTAATTTGATTTGCGCTGTACTTAGAACCTTTGCGGTTTCTATCATGGCACTGGCAATCGTCTGCTCATGCAAGTTAGATACGATATTTCTCACTAGATTTAAATGGTCTCTGGACGTCTGGGCAATATCCGCTAACTCCTGGGCCGCTTTTTCCGTATCGATAGCTATCAATTTGCGAGCCAGTTCTGCTTTCAAAGAGATGGTCGAGTAGGACTGACCCAGGTGATCGTGTAAATCTCGGGCAATTCTTTCGCGTTCGCTTTGTAGGACCAACGTACTTAAACGGGAGTTCGTCATTTTCAGATCAACCATCTGTCGATTTGATTTTTCAACGGAGTAAGCAGCTAAAGGAGATAATAAAGCAAAGCCTAAGCCGACAGAAATCCATAACCATTCTATAGGACCTATAAAATTAGAAGCTCGAAATAAACTAATGGCCGAAGACGCCAATAGGCTGGCTGCGTAAATAAAGAAGTACCTTTTTAATTGATCTTTTTTTATCGGCCAAAATGGAAACTGCCAGCCAATATAAATGAACAAAGAAGCTGACCCATTATATAAGACAAATAGCGTAGCTATAATTGTTTGAATCGTAAACAACACTTTCTTATCTGTCTGTTCAAAAAAACCTTTTCTATAAGCATATAAAAACACACCGAGTAAGAGAAGCATCAGTATTTTTTCCCAACTATTAATGGGAAAAAGTAAGATAATGATAGGAATTAAAAAGATCAAAAAGAAATAAGGAATCATCCCTTGTTCTGGCGGTATTAAAATGTGTGTGCGAATAAAAGTCCTCATGTCACTTCCGACTCCCTATATTTGAATAACTTCTGTAACACTATAATAACGGTTACAAGTCCTAATATCCAGAGCATAATGCCTGCTATGGAAGAGAATCGGATTTCACTGGAATAGACCCAGTTAGTAGACAAGGTCAGCAACTGGTTAGTGACTAGTCGTTCTCCTATTGAAACTACCCATGACGGCATAATCTCCAGAGGCCACCAGAGTCCCCCTCCTATAGCTAAAGGGAACACGAGCAAATTACCCAGTAAATTGATTATGGTTGTTTTTCGACCATAAGAGACGATAACCCCTAGCATACTGAACGGGACTGTTCCAAACAAGATTATACACACTAAAACCAGCCACTGTATCACACTTAAAGAGACGTCATTGACGAAGTAGGCAAGTGTGCCTAGCGCAACAATTAATGCCAAATTTATAGGAATATAAACGGCATTGACAGATAAGAAATAGCGCCATTTAGAAGTTGGTGTCAAATGAACAAATAATTGAAAGTGATTCGTGTAATCTTCCAGTAACGTATTGGCTTGAGTAATAACTGAGGTGAAAAGTGACCCAAATAGTATCATTGAAATCATGTAATCTGTTTGCCAAATAACTAAAGCGTCTTCTGGCATATCAAAGACAAATATACGGGTATACAATATATAGAAGAATAAGGGAAAGAATAAAGCAAAAAAGAACGTTTTGACATCTCTTTTGATGAGTCTAGTCGCATTCATTTTTGTCTGAAACCAGAAGTTTTTCATGATTGATTTTCTCCTTTATAATAAGCCAGCAGATGATTAAGTGTCGTTTGTTGAATAGTGATATTCTTTAATTCGTCTATATAGGGAATCAATTGTTTCAAAAGAGCATTGACATTTTGAGTAATGAGGGAGTAATAATCACTCTGATGGTGCAACGAAACCAGACCCTCTAACTGATTAAACAGACTTTCAGATAATTCTGTATTGAAACTGATGGTTCCTTCTCCTCTGATTTTTCTTAGTTCATGTAGTGTGCCGTCAAAAGCAATTACGCCTTCTTGTAGAATTAAGATACGACTGGCAATGTTCTCCAATTCTTCCAGATAGTGACTGGTCACCACAATCGTTTTACCCTGTTCTTTCAAATAGGATACGATTTCCCATAAGTCTTTTCTCGCTTTGACATCCATACTAGCCGTCGGTTCATCTAAAAACACGACATCCGGATTGCCTACTAAAGATAAAGCAAAGTTGACTTTTCGTTTCTGCCCTCCAGACAGTTCTGTTACTTTTTTATCTGCTAAATCATCTAAATTCATCATGTCGATAATTTCAGTACTCGTTAGCGGCTCAGCGTAATAACTACCAGCTAACTCTAACATTTCTTTCACTTTCATTCGATGTAAGACAATATTTTCTTGAAGCATCACACCCACGCGATTTCTAACCTCTTTTGCATCTGGCGCTTGACCAAATAACTGAATGTGTCCATCATCTGCTCGAGTTAAATTATTGATTATTTTAATTAATGTGGACTTTCCTGCCCCGTTTTCCCCTACTAGCGCAATGACTTCTCCTTCATATATTCTAAAATCGATTCCTTTTAGTACTTCAGTTTTTTTGAACGCCTTTTTTATGCTTTTTGCCTCTATAATCGGTGCAGTCATTCGGAACCCTCCTTCTTATTTGAGACAAGTATACTCCTATTCAGTTCCTCTCGGTAGTAGCAAGCGTCATCTATAGACATGACAAGTGTCATAAAAAAAGCTCAGACCATCTACTTAAGTCTATAAGCAGTGTCTGAGCTTTGGCTATTATTCTTTTTCGGTGTAAAAACATTTAAAATAGATGAACAGAAAGGGCGCTATAAAGTAATGAATCAATAAAATAAATCGCGTAAAAATAATAGTTGGTCTTTCAGGCGGATAGTTTAAACTGTCCCAGGCTTTTAACGTGTATGCTAGGCCCCAAACGCTTGCTCCAAGATAGACAGTAACTATCCAGCTCATCAAGCTGCCAAACGGCGGGCTTAACCAATAGCCGTGCGCCAACACAAAGAACAGAAAGAAGAATATACAGCCAGCAAAAAAGCCCAAAGGTGAAAATTCTAGTTTATTGAGGCGAATACTTTTTCCTCCTGTTCTAGTTAGCTTAAAATTCCGACTTTATTCCTGTTCAAACTGCTTAGTTAAAGGAGGGACCACTTGTTTTTTACGTGACACAACCCCTTCAAGTAAGACCGTATCTTCTACAATGTCTTTATTAAAGGCCTGCTTGACCAATTCTGTTTTATCGCCGTAAACTAAGGCAACCGAGTCATTTTCTAAAACATTAGTGATGACCAACATGAATAAATCGTAGTTACTTGCTTGACTTTGGTCTTGCATCTCTCTCAATAATTCCATTTTACGAGCAAGCACTTCATCCACGTCTACAACATTCACTTGTCCAATGCGAACAGTCGATTCACCCATAGGGAAGTTTTTCGCATCATCATTCAGAATTTGGCTAGCTGTTTTGTTTTTGGTGTTTGTTCCAGCTTTTAATAAATCTTTTCCATAAGAATTTAAATCCACTTCAGCTATGTCTGCTAATGCATGTGCCGCTTTTTCATCTTCTGTAGTACTGGTAGGAGATTGAAGTAAGAGCGTATCTGAAATAATGGCGGATAACATTAATCCTGCTATATTCTTGGGTACATCAATATCATTTTCTTTAAACATTTTCCAGATAATGGTTTGCGTACAACCGACTGGCTCAGCTCTGTAATAAAGCGGATCAGCAGTCGCAAAATTGGCAATACGGTGATGGTCCACAACCGCTAAGACTTTTACTTTATCAATATCCGGAGCGCTTTGTTGCGCTTCGTTGTGATCAACCAACATGACTTGATCGGTTTCACTTGATACAGAAGTGACTGTTCTCGGTGCTTTCGTTTCAAAATAATCCAGGGCGTATTGGGTTTCCTCAGTCGGTTTGCCAAATGCTACAGCCTCTGTGTTATGTCCTAGTTCATTTTGTAAATATGAAAAACTAATGGCTGATGTAATAGCATCTGTATCAGGATTCTGGTGTCCAAAAATAAGTACTTTACTCATATAAGTATTCTCCTTTGATTTATGTCTTCTTTCTCTAGAATATAGTAAAAGGAATGAAATTTCAATCAATAGTGAATTGAGACAACCACTCTTTTATCTTTTTCAAAATGAAAAACCGATGTTCTTTAGGTGGATATGAGTATGGCTGTTCTATTAGCAGGATTCGTAAAATTTATTATAGCTTGAATCCCTTCAAACTAACATTTAGAGGCATTCGGTCACTCTTTTTTATCGCGAATCTCTCTATTCTATCTTTTAGAGGGATTCGTATCTCAATTACAGCTGCAAATCTCTCTAATGATTATTATTAGAGAGTATCTATTCACTGAGGCATCAAAAGTTTTTAGACAATCTTGCATAATAAAAACTATGCCCATACACTTACGTACAGGCATAGTTAAAGTTATTAATTAAACAAGGCTTTTATACTTGTCTGTCTGTAAAATACGGTTGGCATTTGCGACTCGTTCTGCCGTTGGTGGATCGATGTCTTTCAACTTATAAGGAATGCCGAGTTCTTCGTACTTATAGACTCCTAATTTGTGATATGGGAGCACTTCTACTTTTTCAACACTCTTCAACTGAGAGATAAAGTCACTCAACCGATGTAAATGCTCATCATAATCAGAGCGCTCTGGTACGAGCACATGCCTTAACCACATAGGAATACCAACGTCGGATAAATAATTTGCCATATCCAGAATCGCGGTGTTCGGATGCATCGTATATTTTTTGTGTATGTCATTATCGATATGCTTAATATCCATCAGAATCAAATCCGTGTAAGTCATTAGTTCTTCAAAGCGACCGAAGAATGGTTCGTCATAAGTGAATGGTTGGCCACATGTGTCAATAGAGAGATGAACGCCTTCTGCTTTTGCTAATTTAAAGAATTCAATCAAAAAATCAATCTGAAGCAGCGGTTCTCCTCCGCTCACAGTAATCCCGCCATCTTCGCCCCAGTATTCTTTATAGTCTAGCGCTTTATCTAATAATTCCTGAGGTGTGTAAGGCGTGCCGCCACCCATATTCCAAGTATCAGGGTTATGACAGAACTCACAACGCATACGACACCCCTGCATAAAGATGACAAACCTTATGCCTGGTCCATCAAGTGAACCGAAACTCTCTATTGAATGAACATACCCTTTTGTTGTTTCTGTCATGATTATCCCCCTACCTTAATATGTGTATCTTTTACATACTATCGTGGAATGTACGGCTCAGTACATCCATCTGTTGCTCTCTAGTTAATTTAATAAAGTTCACCGCATAACCTGACACACGAATGGTTAACTGCGGATATTCTTCTGGATGCTTCATGGCATCTTCTAACGTTTCACGGTTTAAAGCATTAACGTTTAAGTGGTGTCCGCCTTTTTTCACATACCCGTCGAGCATTGTTGCTAAGTTGCGTCTTTGAACGTGATCCTCTTTCCCTAAAGCTTTTGGAACGATCGAGAATGTGTTTGAAATACCATCCAGTGATTCTCCATACGGCAATTTAGCAACTGAGTTCAAGCTGGCTAAAGCGCCGTTTGTATCTCTTCCGTGGAGTGGGTTGGCACCGGGTGCAAAAGGCACCCCTTCTCTTCTTCCATCTGGTGTGTTCCCTGTTTTCTTACCATAGACGACGTTAGATGTAATGGTTAAAATGGATGTTGTGTGAACAGCCTTTCTGTACGTTGGGTGTTTTTTGACTTTTGACATAAATGTTTTCAGTAACTCGACTGCAATGTCATCTGCACGGTCATCGTTGTTACCGTATTTAGGATAGTCTCCTTCAATGACGTAGTCGACCACTAGTCCGTTTTCATCTCTGATAGTTTTAACAGTGGCATGTTTGATAGCTGATAATGCATCAACCGTTACTGAAAATCCAGCAATACCTGTTGCCATGGTACGCATAACTTCTGAATCATGAAGGGCCATTTCGATACTTTCATAACTGTATTTATCATGCATATAGTGGATGATATTTAACGTATTGATGTACATCCCGGCTAACCAATCCAACATATCATCGTATTTTTCCATTACTTCTTCATAGTTTAATACTTCAGAAGTGATCGGTCTGAATTTAGGAGCGATTTGTGTCTTAGACATTTCGTCTACTCCCCCATTAATGGCGTAAAGTAAAGCTTTCGCTAAGTTCGCTCGTGCGCCGAAGAACTGCATCTGTTTCCCAATTTTCATGGCCGACACACAGCAGGCTATACCGTAATCGTCTCCCCATTCTTCACGCATGATATCATCATTTTCGTATTGAACCGCACTGCTTTCAATAGAAACTTTCGCACAGTAATCTTTAAATGCTTGCGGTAATTGGACTGACCACAATACGGTTAAGTTTGGCTCTGGAGCCGGTCCCAAGTTGGATAGGGTATGAAGGAATCGGTAACTGTTTTTAGTAACCATGTGACGTCCGTCAATACCTACTCCACCGATGGCTTCTGTCACCCAAGTAGGGTCTCCAGAGAACAGTTCGTTATAATCCGGTGTGCGTGCAAATTTAACTAAACGAAGCTTCATCACAAAGTGATCTACTAACTCCTGCGCTTCTTTTTCAGTCATTCTACCCTTTGCCAAATCTCTTTCAATATAAATATCTAAGAAAGTGGATGTCCGTCCTAGAGACATAGCGGCACCATTTTGTTCTTTAATCGCTGCTAAATAACCTAAATATAACCATTGGAACGCTTCTTGAGCTGTTTCAGCTGGTCGAGAAATATCAAATCCATAAATATTCCCTAATTCTTTCAACTGATGCAAGGCTTTCAACTGATCACTTAACTCTTCACGGTGTCTTATGACCTCTTCACTCATCACTGCCGTATCTGTTAAAGCTTTATCTGCCTTCTTTTCTTCAATTAAACGATCCACTCCGTACAATGCTACACGACGGTAATCTCCAATTATACGACCGCGGCCATAAGCATCGGGTAGTCCAGTTATGACTCCACTGCGACGTGCGGCGCGCATTTCAGGTGTGTAAGCATCAAACACACCCTGATTATGTGTTTTTCGATACTCTCTAAAGATGTGTGATAAAAGAGGATCCACTTCAAAGCCATAAGATTCTGCCGACTGTTCCATCATTCGAATACCGCCGAAGGGTTGGAATGAACGCTTAAATGGTTTATCTGTTTGGAATCCAACAACTTTTTCTTTGTCTTTTTCTAAATAGGCTGGCCCGTGAGAGGTTATAGTCGATACTAAATCTGTATCCATGTCTAGTACCCCGCCCGCTTCACGTTCCAACTTGTTTAAGTCCATTACACGATCCCATAAAGCTTCCGTTGCTGCTGTTGGTCCTTGTAAAAAGGAGTCATCTCCATCATAAGGAAGATAATTACTTTGAATAAAGTGTCTCACGTCAATAGACTCTTTCCACTTTTTGCCCTTAAAGCCCTCCCAATAAATCTCTGAAGTAAGGTGCTTAGACTCTTGTTTTTCCATTTTCATTCTCCTTTGTTAACTATTTTTCAATAGTTTGTTCATGTTCAATATATCACTATGCCCCATTTTATTCAAGTGAAGAGACTAACCAGTCTCCGTTAAAAACAGTGAGGTTAAGCTAATTTCAAAGCATTGTGTACTATAACAATCAAGTGAAAATAGTCAACAGAAAATAATTTTACTTACTTAAAATAACTTTTTTCGTGTAATCATAGATTTTATCTCAGTTTTACTTAACCAGCCGAAAGAAGATATTCACCTGTACTATATCAGTTATAAAGCTAGAAAAAATGTGAACAAAATATCACAATTTAATATGTTACCCTATTAACTAGTCTGCGCTTCAATAATAACTATTATATTAATACTATTCATATTGTGATATATGTCACAATATTGTCACATCTTATAATTTTTGCAAGCGAATTCAGTATGTTATAGTTTAGACGTAAACAAGGCAACCTGAAGAATAGAGCAAAATACCCTTCTTTACATTAGATAAGAAGAAAATTTTAACGGTATATGCTCAATACTTCACTAACTTTACGGAGGTGTTTACAATGGTTAAAGAATTAGTACGAGAAGAAAAAAAGATTACAATTGGGGAAACAATAGATAGACTGGTGCAAAACGCTACAGAAGCATTGAATGAGATGTACAGTTTGGATCAGAAGCAGATAGACGTTATTGTCAAAGAAATGGCTCTTGCTGCATTAGACAAACACATGGTTCTTGCTAAAATGGCAGTTGATGAAACCGGGCGTGGGATATATGAAGATAAAATAATAAAGAATCTCTTTGCTTCTGAATATGTCTATCACAGTATTAAACACGATCGAACGATTGGGGTCATTAATGAAAATGAACATGAAGGAACCGTAGAGATTGCGGAACCTGTTGGGGTAATTGCAGGTGTGACACCTGTAACGAATCCTACTTCTACTACCATTTTCAAATCTATTATTGCTATTAAAACGGGTAATCCGATAGTTTTTGCTTTTCACCCTTCTGCTCAAAAGTCGAGTGCAGAATCGGCTCGTGTGCTTTATGAAGCAGCTATTAAAGCAGGAGCACCCAAACATTGTATACAATGGATTGAGAGCCCGTCTGTAGAAGCTACTCAAACACTAATGACTCACCCGGGTGTGGCTACTATCTTAGCGACTGGTGGTCCGGGAATGGTTAAAGCCGCTTATAGTTCGGGTAAACCTGCTTTAGGTGTGGGCGCCGGAAATGTGCCGTGTTATATCGAAAAGTCGGCGAACATTAAACGAGCGGTCAATGATTTAATTTTGTCCAAAACATTCGATAATGGAATGATTTGTGCCTCTGAACAAGCAGTCATTATTGATAAAGAGATTTATGAAAAAGTTAAATCAGAGATGCAAAACTTAGATTGTCATTTTCTGACTAAAGCTGAACGATTAAAAGTAGAGCAACTCATGGTGTCAGAAAATAATGAACTCAATTCGGATATTGTGGGACGATCAGCCTATGCTATCGCACAGATGGCTGGAGTCACTGTTTCTGAAAAAACAAAAATCTTATTAGCTGAATATGATGGTGTTGGACCAGAGTATCCTCTATCACGAGAGAAATTAAGTCCCGTTTTAGCTGCTTATAAAGTAAACACATCCGAAGACGGTATTAAACGGGCAGAAGAAATGCTTGCTTATGGTGGATTAGGTCATTCGGCCGTCATTCACTCTCACGATGAATCTGTTATTGGTGCATTCGACAGACGCATGAAAGCTGGACGATTGATTGTCAATGCTCCTTCTTCTCAAGGAGCGATTGGAGATATTTACAATGCTTACCTCCCTTCCCTCACTTTAGGATGTGGATCATTTGGAGGAAATTCCGTCTCTTCAAACGTCAGTACCATGCATTTAATTAATGTGAAAAAGCGTGCCGCAAGAAGTAACAACATGCAGTGGTTTAAAGTCCCGCCAAAAGTCTATTTCGAAAGAAACTCTGTGCAGTATTTATCTAAAATGCCAGATATTAAAAAAGCGTTCATTGTCACAGATCCTATGATGATTGAACTTGGTTATGTGAATAAAGTACTTTATCATTTAAGAAATCGCCAAGAGTATGTTCACTGTGAGATTTTTTCAGATGTGGAACCTGATCCATCTAAAGAGACTGTTTTAAAGGGAGCCCGTGCAATGGAAGCTTTCCAGCCCGATGTCATCATTGCATTAGGTGGCGGTTCACCAATGGATGCGGCTAAAGGCATGTGGTTATTCTATGAACACCCTGATACAGATTTCAATGGACTGAAACAGAAATTCATGGACATAAGAAAACGCGTGTATAAATACCCTACTTTAGGAGGAAAAGCGCAGTTTGTCGCCATCCCTACGACATCTGGGACAGGATCTGAAGTCACTTCTTTCTCTGTGATTACAGACACTGAGAAACAATCGAAATACCCTTTGGCAGACTACGAATTGACACCAAACGTAGCCATAATCGATCCGCAATTTGTTATGAGTGTGCCGAAAGTCGTGACAGCTGATACAGGTATGGATGTGCTCACACATGCGATTGAAGCGTATGTCTCTAATATGGCAAACGACTATACAGATGGGCTGGCTATCAAAGCCATCCAGTTAGTGTTTGAATATCTCCCTCTCGCTTACCGAAATGGAAATGACGAACTGGCAAGAGAAAAAATGCATAATGCATCCACTATTGCCGGTATGGCTTTTGCCAATGCATTCTTGGGTATCAACCATAGTTTAGCCCATAAGCTAGGAGCTCAATTCCACATTGCTCACGGACGCGCCAATGCCATCTTAATGCCGCACGTCATTCGTTATAATGCCAAACAGCCAAGTAAGTTTGTCGCATTTCCTAAATACGAGTACTTCATTGCAGATAAACGGTATGCTGAAATCGCTAAAGCATTAGGCTTGCCTTGTCGTACGACAGAAGAAGGTGTTGATAGTTTAATCAAAGCCATTCAAGAGTTAGCCAAAGAATTAGATATACCGATGAGTATTAAAGAAAATGGAGTATCTAAAAAGGAATTTGAAGCGGTCGTTGATGACATGGCTGTTCGGGCATTTGAAGATCAATGTACTACAGCCAATCCTAAATTACCACTGATAAAAGAGTTAGCTGAAGTTTATAGACAAGCTTTCAACGGATAACAATAAAGAAAAAAGGTTTCGCTAGTCAAAATATTGACTAACGAAACCTTTTTATTAATCCTCTATTTGAACCATCATTTTAGTATAATGCTCAACAGGAATGCCATCAGTATCCTCATCCAATACAAAGGACCCATTATTGTAGCGGTCACTGTAAGCATAGTTCTTTGGAATGATAACGGCTTTCGTGCCTTTATCCGTTACAACTGTCCACTCTGTCTCCTCTTCATTGACATCAATAACCAACGAGACCCGGTGGGGTTTATTTTTTAATTCTCTTAAAACAAGTAAGCCACGTTTAGCGCGAGAAATAGCATCAATAGCAGTGACATTCATTTTCTTAACCGACCCTCTATGGGTGACGAGCATGACCGATTTATGTCCTTCTGAAGGATTAAAGATAATCCCATTGACTACATAATCGTCTTTCTTCAAGTTAATGGACTTCACTCCAATAGCTCCTGCTCCAACCGTTGAAACTTCAGGAAGGGCGTAGCGTAAGCCAAAGCCTAAATGTGTCACGAGGAAGACATCCAGATCTTTATCATCCGTAATCTTATAGACCGCTAAACATTCATCCGTTTTAGATTTCAGTTTGATTCCTGTAGCGGAACGGGAACGATAGGTTCGTTTAGGCGCATATTCTGAAGCGAGTGTTTGCTTGATATACCCGTCTTTCGTAATAAATACGAAGCGTTCTTCTTCCGTAAAGTCCTTCATACCGTAAACAGCTATTACTTTTTCTTCTGGCTCTAAAGGAATACTTTGCGAGAGATGTTCGCCTATATCTTTCCATTTGAACTCTGGAATCTCATGTATAGGGCGATTAATCACATTCCCTTTAGAGGTGAAAATGACAATATGCTCGAGTGTCGAATGCTTTTCAGTAAATAAAGGATAGTCTCCATCCCTTAAGCCGATCTCTTCGGCATTAGAAGCTCCGTAAGAACGCAAGCTGGTGCGTTTTAAGTACCCTTCTTTTGTGACGGATACCACGACATCTTCTTCTGCAACCAGAACTTCTTTCTCCACTTTCAACTCTTCAATCTCATCTTCAATCACTGTGATTCTTTCTTTAGCATAGGCTTTCTTCACTTCACGCAGTTCTTTCCTCATGAGTGCATGCAACGCTTTTTCATCGTTTAAAATGGCATGGTAGTCTTTTATCTGTGCTTCCAGCTCATCGGCTTCTTTTTGAAGCTGTGTAATATCCGTGTTTGTTAAACGATAAAGCTGTAAACTTACAATGGCTTCAGCCTGGGCTAGGGTGAAACTGAACTCTTTAACCAGATTATCTTTCGCATCCGATTTGTTTTTACTGCCACGAATCACTTTAATCACTTTATCTAAAATAGACACAGCTTTTATTAACCCTTGAACAATGTGCTCCCGTTTAGTGGCTTTATTGAGTAAAAACTGAGTTCGTCTAATAATTACTTCTTTTTTATGAGCTAAATAAGCTTTTAGTATTTGTTTAAGACCGACCTGCTGCGGACTTCTTCCATCTATCGCAATCATGTTGAAGTTATACGTCACTTGCATATCCGTATTTTTCAATAGATAGGTCAGTATCCCTTGAGCAGGGGTGTCTTTTTTCAACTCTATAACGATTCGTAAACCATTTCTATCGGTTTCATCTCTAACATCCGCGATCCCTTCTATTTTTTTGCTTAAACGGATTTCGTCAATTTTTCGTACCATTGTTGCTTTATTGACTTCATAAGGGATTTCAGTAATAACAATTTGCTCTTTTCCACCTCGCATGGATTCTATTTCTGTCTTAGAACGCACGACAATTTTCCCTTTACCGGTCTTGTACGCACTTCTTAATCCTTTGATTCCTTGGATAATGCCACCAGTGGGAAAGTCAGGTCCTTTGACGAAATCCATTAATTTATCTAAGGAAGCATTGGGATGAGCAATCAGATAAATCGCTGCATCCACTACCTCCTCTAAATTGTGCGGAGGAATATCTGTTGCATAACCCGCTGAAATTCCTGTCGCACCATTTACCAGTAAGTTCGGGTAGCGAGCAGGCAAAACAGTCGGCTCATGTGTCGTATCATCAAAGTTCAATACCAGTTCGACTGTTTCTTTATCAATATCCTGCAGGAGTTCGTTGGCGATTTTAGATAATCGTGCTTCCGTATAACGCATAGCTGCTGGGGGATCCCCATCCATGCTTCCGTTATTTCCGTGCATGTCAATCAAAGGAGTTTTCATTTTCCAGTCTTGACTCATTCTGACCATGGCATCATAGACACTGGTGTCTCCATGCGGGTGGTAGTTACCAATGACGTTACCCACGGTTTTAGCGGATTTTCTAAAGGCTTTATCCTGAGTATTCCCTTCTGTAAACATCGAAAATAGTATCCGTCTTTGGACAGGTTTTAACCCGTCTCTAATATCTGGGAGAGCCCGTTCTTGAATAATATATTTGGAGTAACGGCCAAAGCGGTCCCCCATGACTTCTTCAAGCGTTAGCTCTTGTATCTCTGCTCGATTGTTTGCCATCGAATTCCATCAAACCTTTCTGACTACTGTATGGGTGTTTCCAGTTCATCTAATACTTCATTTGTTTCGAGTATGCTGCCATCTTCTTCAAGAGAAAACTCTACATTATCCTCAATCCACTTTCTTCGAGGGTCCACTTTGTTCCCCATTAAAACGGAAACGCGTCTTTCTGCTTGTGCGAGATCGTCGATTGTGACTCTAATCAACGTACGGGATTCAGGGTTCATCGTCGTATCCCAAAGCTGGTCAGCATTCATTTCTCCTAAACCTTTGTACCGCTGAATCATATAATTTTTACCCATTGACTCGATAATGCCTTCTAATTCATCATCTGTCCAAGCATATTCTATGACTTCATTTTTTCCTCGTCCTTTAGAGACCTTATATAAAGGAGGCAAAGCCAAGTAAACTTTCCCGGCTTCAATTAACGGTTTCATATAACGGTAAAAGAAGGTTAACAACAGGACCTGGATGTGCGCCCCGTCTGTGTCCGCATCCGTCATGATAATCACTTTATCGTAATTACAGTCTTTTAAATCAAATTCCGGACCGACTCCAGCACCAATGGTATAAATCATTGTACTGATTTCTTCATTTTTTAATATATCTTGAATATTGGCTCTTTCCGTATTGATGACTTTCCCTCTTAGCGGGAGGATAGCTTGAAATTTGCGGTCTCTGCCCTGTTTGGCTGATCCTCCAGCCGAATCCCCCTCTACGAGGTATAACTCGTTCTTCTTGGCGTTTTTGCTCTGTGCAGGCGTTAATTTACCAGACAGTAAAGTGTCTTGACGTTTGCGCTTCTTCCCGTTACGAGAATCTTCTTTAGCTTTGCGGGCTGCTTCTCTGGCTTCACGTGCTTTAATCGCTTTTCGCACAATCTGCTGACTCGTTTCCCCGTTTTCAGCTAGGAAGAAGTTAAACTGTTCAGAAATAATCGCATCACAGGCCGCTCGGGCTTCTGGGGTCCCCAGTTTACTCTTTGTCTGCCCTTCAAACTGTAAGAGGTGCTCAGGTATACGCACCGACAGAATCACAGCAATCCCTTCTCTCACATCCGACCCTTCTAAGTTCTTGTCTTTCTCTTTTAGGAGGTTCACTCGTCTGGCGAACTCATTAAACGTTTTGGTTAAAGCGGTTCGGGTTCCAATCTCATGCGTCCCGCCGTCTTTCGTCCGGACGTTATTTACGAAGCTCAGCATATTTTCAGAATACCCATCGTTATACTGGAAAGCACACTCCACTTCAATACCGTTATGTTCCCCTTCAAAATAGGCAATCGGTGTCAATGTATCTTTTTCTTCGTTCAGATAATTAACGAATTCTTTAATGCCTTCTTCATAAAAGAAAGTCTCTTCCACTTCTTTTCTTTCGTCTTTAATAAAAATTTCTGTTCCTTTCAGCAAGAAAGCAGATTCTCTTAACCGTTCACTTAATTGAGTGAAGGAGAAGTCTATAGAAGAAAAGATTTCCGTATCAGGTTTAAAGTGTACGGTTGTGCCGCTTTGTTTATTGGCTCCTTTTTTCTTTTTCAATTTCCCCGAAGGCTTCCCGCCATTTTTAAAGGCCTGGGTATACTCGAATCCGTCACGGTTCACAGTAACCGTTAACCAGTCTGATAAGGCATTCACTACAGACGCCCCTACACCGTGCAGACCGCCAGATGTCTTATAACTGCCATCTTGTCCGAACTTGCCTCCTGCGTGCAAAACCGTAAATATAACCTGAATGGTCGGCACACCGGATGCGTGCATACCAATAGGCATCCCTCTTCCGTTATCCTTTACCGTGATGCTGTTGTCTTTATGGATGACGACTTCAATACGTGACCCGAAACCAGCCAGTACCTCATCCACTGCATTATCTACTAATTCATAAACTAAGTGATGCAGGCCTCTTGAATCAGTCGAACCGATGTACATGCCGGGTCTTTTTCTAACGGCATCCAATCCTTCAAGAACCTGTATAGCATTGTCATCATAATTATTCATTGCCATATATGTCATTCTCCTTTAATACTCAAACTGCTATATATACGATAGATACTTTGAATCCCTTATCCTGCACACTAAGCATACGGATAAGTCCAAGCCTTATTTATATTACCACATAAATGAAATTTTGTGCAAAAAACTTATGTTCCCTATTATTTAATTTTGGTAATAGAAGAAATCGTGGTAAAATAACCAAGGTACGAGGAAGTGCTTAAGGAGGAAGAATTTTGTTAGAGATTACTGTTATCCTATTAGCCTACTTGCTTGGTTCACTGCAACCTGGCTTATGGATTGGTCAAACTTTTTTTAAAAAAGATATTCGAGAACATGGAAGCGGCAATACCGGTACAACGAACACCTTTCGCGTGCTGGGAAAAACAGCAGGCATCATTGTTTTAATCTTAGATATGGCTAAGGGAAGTATAGCGACCTTGCTCCCTATCTGGTTCGGGGTCGCTATTCATCCGATGTTAGCAGGAGCGTTCGCTATTATAGGACACGTCTTCTCCATTTTTATTCGTTTCAAAGGAGGAAAAGCTGTCGCAACCAGTGCGGGTGTTGTTCTGGCGGTTCAACCCATTCTGCTCCTGGGACTAGCTGTTGTCTGGGTATCGGTCCTGTATCTGTCCAGTATGGTTAGTCTGGCTAGTATTTTAACCTTGATCGTCGCTGCTATTGCCTCACTTTTTGTAGGCGACTGGGTGTTTACGCTTGTTATTTGGATAGCGATGATTATCGTCTTTGTTCGCCACCGTTCCAATATAGAACGGATAAAAAACGGCGAAGAAAATAAAGTATCTTTTGGCCTGGGGCAAGCAAAGAAATAATACAGAATAAATAAAAGAAGACCCGATGAGGTCTTCTTTTTTGTATTACAGGATGTAACGGCTGAGGTCTTTGTCTTCTACAATATGACCGATTTTATCTTCAACATATTTTTGAGTAATTTTCACTTCACCCATACTCATGTCCGGTGATTCGAAGAGCAAGTCTTCTAATAATCTTTCTAAGATGGTGTGTAAACGACGCGCACCAATATTGTCTGTCGATTCGTTTACTTCATAAGCTATCTCTGCAATTTTTTCAATAGCTTCCATTGTAAAGATGACTTCGATGTTCTCTGTATCTAAAAGTGCTCGGTACTGCTTGACCAACGCATTTTCTGGTTCTGTTAAGATTTTAACGAAATCTTCTTTTGTCAAGTCATTCAATTCCACACGAATAGGGAAACGGCCTTGTAATTCTGGTATTAAATCACTTGGTTTAGACATATGGAAGGCACCAGACCCGATAAAGAGAATGTGGTCAGTGTTGATGATACCGTATTTCGTACGGACACTGGATCCTTCTACTATTGGAAGAATGTCTCGCTGAACC
>NZ_BAAACW010000167.1:24998-31671 GCF_039521845.1 Alkalibacterium iburiense | reverse complement strand
GTCAATAAAGATAATTCCAGAGTTTTCAGCCAAATGAACCGCATCTGCATGAATATCTTCTTGATTGATTAATTTGTCTGCTTCTTCTTCAGTAAAGATCTCGACTGCTTCTTTAACAGTGACTTTACGTTTCACTTTTTTAGTCGGCGTTAACTGTCCTAATGTTTCGGAAAGATCAATCCCCATTTGTTCCATTGGAGCACTCATCGGATTACTTGGCGCTTTTTTCTTTTCAACCACTTTAATTTCAACTTCGCGACTATCGAGCATGCCACGGCTGATTTGTTCCTTTAACTCATCACGTTTAGATGAAATTTCTGAAGTGACTGTTTCTTCTTCCTCTTCATGCTGAGCAAACTGGTTAGGATCCATGCCCATTCCTCTGAACATGCCTGCGAAGGGATTCATCTCATTTGGACTTTTTTCTTTCTTAATCCCTGGCGCTAAGGCTTTAGCTACACGATCAATGGCTCTTTTTTCGGCTCTTCCACGGACGCTTCTTCGGTAATCTTCTTTTACGATTTGAACGGCAGATTCCGCCAGGTCTCTGACCATTGACTCTACGTCGCGACCGATATAACCGACTTCTGTAAATTTAGTGGCTTCTACTTTAATAAATGGAGCTTCCACAATAGTAGCCAATCGTCGAGCTATTTCAGTCTTACCAATACCCGTCGCACCAATCATTAATATGTTTTTAGGTGTAATATCTTTTTGCATATCTTCGTCAAGCTTTAAACGTCTGTAACGGTTTCTTAAAGCGACAGCTACCGCTTTTTTAGCAGCATCCTGCCCAACGATATACTGGTCTAAACGACTTACAATTTCTCTAGGTGTTAAATCATTGCGTGCTATCATAAACTAAACGCCCCCTTATAATTTTTCTGTCACGATATTATGATTAGTATACACACAAATATCTGCCGCTATACTTAAACTGTCATGAGCAATTTCTTCAGCTGTCAGATTGTCTCCATGCTTCACTAATGCACGAGCTGCTGACAAGGCAAAATTTCCTCCTGAACCGATAGCTAAAACGCCATCATCTGGTTGAATCACTTCCCCGTTGCCTGAGATTAAAAGCATTGTTTCTTTGTTCATAACAATGAGTAAAGCTTCCAAGTTTTTCATCATTTTATCTGTACGCCACTCTTGAGCCAGTTCTACAGCAGCTCTCATTAAGTGTCCATTGTATTGATTCAAGTACCCTTCAAATTTTTCTTCTAAAGTAAAGGCATCGGCTACACTTCCTGCGAACCCGACTAATACCTCTCCGTTAAAAATTTTTCGGACTTTTCGTGCTTTTCCTTTCATAACGACTTGTTCGCCCATCGTGACTTGACCGTCTCCGGCCATGGCACTTTCTCCTTTGTGCTGGATGGCTAATATCGTTGTTGCATGAAATTGTGTCATTCTAATTCCTCCATTTAATAGTCGATTAAGCTCTTGGGTGAAAGGCATTGTAATCCTTTTGCAAGTGCTCTGTGGTCACATGGGTATAGATCTGTGTAGAGGCTAAACTCTTGTGTCCAAGAAGTTCTTGTACGGTTCGGATATCGGCCCCATTATTCAATAAATGAGTCGCAAAGGTGTGTCTTAACATATGCGGTGAGATGTTATGCGTTAAACTGCTTTTCTTAATGAGTTGACTTAAGACATATTGAATTCCGTTTTGTGTAATCTGATCTCCATGATGATTGACAAAGAGATAGGAATGGGTTTTATTATACTTTTTCATTAACACGTCTCTGCCTTCTTTTAAGTAAAGGCTTATGGCTTCACTGGCATAGTGACCGAAAGGTATATAACGTTCTCTGTTTCCTTTCCCTTTTACTAAAAGCATACCCATTGAAAAGTCGATATCTGACATTTGGATGCCTTGGCATTCACTGACACGGATGCCTGTTCCATATAAGAGTTCAAGCAAGGCTTGGTTTCTTAGTTCTAAAGGCGTTTCCCCTTCTGCTGCTTCAAATAAAGCTTCCATTTCTTCTTCATAAAAGAAAGTAGGCAGTCGTGACCCCCTATTCTTCACTTGTAAGTAGGAGAATGGATTGTCTCGAATAATCTCGTTGTTTAATAAAAACTGATAAAAAGCGCGCAAACTTGATATCTTGCGAGAAATGGATGATCGTGAATATTTTTTATCGGTTAAATAACTTAAATAAATTCGGGCATCAGAAAGGCTGACGGCGAGTAAATCGTCTTCTCCCGTTTCTTTCAGAAAAGCTTCAAAGGCTAATAAATCATCCTTATAAGCTAAGTTCGTATGATCAGAGTAGTGTCGTTCGTTTTTTAAATAATTTGAAAAAAGCGTAATCCATTTATTATCCAATGCTTTCACCCCACTTCTCTATTTTACCATATTTTCATCATACAAACATTATATGAAAAGAGAAAGTCTAATATGAGAATTTTTAAGGAGATTTCTTTCGACTATTAAAGACTTAGTAAAGTGATTTTGAGGGCCTGGAGTCTAATAAAGGGATTTTATTCGTCCATATCATTAAGAAATAGACTTTGTCAGTCTATAAAATCAGTTTATACGACTTTAAACAAATGTAGGTTATTTTACAGGGCTATTATAATATATACAAAAATTGCGCTATATTGTCTCGATGAACAAAATAGCGCAATCCGATTTCATTTAATTATTTTTGAACAGCTTCTTCGTAATCACAATTGGAACATTTGACCTGACGTTGTTTTTTCGTAACTTTTTCAACCAGGAACTGCTCACATTTCGGACAATCTCTTCCAATCGGTTTGTCCCAAGAAGTAAAGTCACAGTCGGGATACCGTTCGCATCCATAGAAAATACGTTTCTTTTTAGATTTACGTTCCACTACTTCACCTTTTTTACAAGTAGGACACGTTACCCCGATTTTCTTAACGATTGGTTTGGTGTTTCGGCAATCAGGGAAGTTTGAACAGGCATGGAACTTACCGTAACGCCCAATTTTAATGACCATAGGACTGCCACATTTTTCACAGTCAAAGCCAGCTGGTTCGTCTTCGATTTCCACTTCTTCCACTTCTTCGACTGCTTTATCTACATCTTTTTTGAATGGACGGTAGAACTGGTCAATAATTTCGACCCATTCTTTTTTACCTTCTTCTACTGAGTCCAAATCCTTTTCCAAGTCAGCAGTGAAGTTGATATCCACAATGTCAGGGAAATAGTCACAGATGATTTCATTGACAATTCCACCTAACTCGGTCGGTTCAAAGCGTTTATTTTTCAGCGTGACGTAGTAGCGGCGCTGAATTGTTTCAAGAGTTGGCGCGTAAGTGGAAGGACGTCCCACTCCGTTTTCTTCCAACGTTTTGATTAATGTCGCTTCACTGTATCGAGCCGGTGGTTGAGTAAAGTGCTGGTTGGGTTCAAGTGAATCTAGCTTAATACGGTCCCCTTCTTCTAAATCAGGTAACATATTGTCTTTTTCACTTTTACTATCTGTATAGACCGCTTGATAGCCTTTAAACTTAATCTGGGAACCATTCGCTCTAAACTTGACTCCATTTTGCTCGATGTCTACACGGACCGTGTCATAGACAGCCGGTTTCATTTGACTAGCAATAAAACGAGACCAGATAAGCTGGTATAATTTAAATTGATCCTTGCTTAAATACTGCTTGATGTCCTCTGGTCTGCGCATGGCACTGGTTGCCCGAATGGCTTCGTGTGCATCTTGAGCAGATTGCTGGTTTTTTTGCTTACGAATAGTCGTTGCTGCATATTCTTTCCCGTAATCTTGCAAAATTAATTCATTGGCTTCTTGTTTAGCTGTGTCAGATAAACGAGTAGAATCTGTACGCATATAGGTAATTAGACCCACTGAACCGCCACGTCCCAGAGAAATCCCTTCGTATAACTGTTGAGCCACCATCATGGTTTTTCGCGTACGAAAGTTCAACTTTCCGGCTGCTTCTTGTTGTAAACTACTCGTTGTGAAGGGGGGATAAGGATTTCTTTTGCGTTCTTTTTTCACTACTTTAGTTACATCAAAGTCTTCTGATTGGTTTAATCTCTTAATGACAGCTTGCACAGCCTCGTTATTAGGCAGTTTTTCTTTTTTTCCGTCGACACCATAGAAATTCGCTTTGAATTTTTTTCGTTTTTGAATGAAGTTGGCATCCAGTGACCAGTATTCTTCTGGCTTGAAGTTGTTAATTTCTTCTTCTCGATCGCAAATCATCTTTAAAGCAACAGACTGAACACGCCCTGCACTTAGTCCACGTTTCACTTTCTTCCATAGTATAGGACTAATCTGATAACCCACTATTCTGTCCAGGACACGACGAGCTTGTTGGGAATCAATTAAATCTTCATTGAGATGGCGAGGGTTTTTCAATGCGTTTTTAACCGCATCTTTCGTAATCTCGTTAAAGACGACTCGGTTTTTCTCTTCTTTATCTAAGCCTAGAATAAAACTTAAGTGCCAGGCAATCGCTTCCCCTTCTCTGTCCGGGTCGGCTGCAAGGTAAACTTTTTCAGCTTTCTTCGCGTACTTTTTTAAATCTTTGATAACCGGTCCTTTTCCACGGATGGTGATATATTCTGGCTCATAATCATTTTCAAAATCGACACCCATACGACTTTTCGGTAAGTCTCGAATGTGTCCCAGACTGGCTACCACTTTATAATTTCTACCTAAATATTTTTCAATTGTTTTTGCTTTAGCTGGTGATTCTACAATAACTAGATATTTAAAAGCCAAGTGACAGGCTCCTCCCTTTCATACAAACTGCATGTATTTATTTAATAGTAACGTTCTTTTTCTTTTATTCAAAGAATCGTTAATCATCATATGCCATATGAAATGGGTTTGTCAACTTTACAATCTTATTTCATAGAGAAATGTTTGACATTCTTGTCACTTTTCCACTCATTTAGGATATCTGAAGCCTCTGTGACAGGTATCGCTCCTAGCTTAATTAAGTCATTACAACCTTTGGACAATTCACTAAAAATGGAACCGGGTACGGCAAAGACATCTCTTCCTTCTTCCAGTGCCATGCGTGCCGTTATGAGACTGCCACTTCTCGCTCTGGCTTCAATGACTAACACCCCGTCAGACAAGCCTGAGATAATCCGATTCCTCATTGGAAAATGATGTTTTCTAGGCGGAGTTCCTAAGGGGTATTCACTTAAAACCAAATGATGAAGAGACAAGTGGGCTTGCAAAGCTACAGTGTCTCTGGGATAAGTTACATCCAGTCCTGTTCCAATAATACCTATGGTTTTACCTTGTAAACGAATGGTCTCTTTGTGCGCGTATGCATCAATCCCTTTAGCTAATCCACTGACAATGCCTACGTTATGTTCAACAAGTTCTGGTAAAACCCTATCTAAAGCTTGCTTACCATACTGAGTGCATTCCCTCGCTCCCACTACACCCATAAGCGGAAAGTCGAGTAAGGAAAGATCGCCTTTAAAAAATAACACAAAAGGTGGATCATAAATATGCTTTAACAAATAGGGATAATAATCGGACGCTAGGGTAACCATATTAATTGATTGCTTGGCATAGGTTTCCTTTAATGAAGTAAGTGACCGTGTCTTTAGATAGGTTAAAAAAGCGTGTTTTTTCTGATAAGTTAATTTTACTTTATTTTTATCCTTGTATGGGCCATCCACTAATTGAGGCATCCACTCATGCACAATGGCCCACTTTTCCTTTCGTGTCAGACCAGAGTAGTGGGCTAATAGAATAAGTATGTCATCTTCCGTTAATGCAGTCATCTTCATTTCTCCTTTGATTAAAATAGGTCCTACTATAACTACTACCCAAAAAAGTCAAAAGTCACGAAAATAATCAAAAGAAATGAAAAACGACCTCATTTTAAATAAACAAGGTCGCAAGTTAACTATTATTGAGTTAAAACATCTTTTACCGGTCTAAACGACTGACGGTGAATTGGAGTCGCTCCAAATTGCTTTAACCCGTCTAAATGATCTTTAGTGCCATACCCTGCATTTCGTTCAAAGCCGTAATGCGGATACGTAACAGCATACTCTTCCATTAATTTGTCTCTTGTCACTTTAGCAATGATCGAAGCGGCTGCAATGGATAGACTTTTAGCATCTCCTTTGATGAGGCGCTCTTGAGGAATAGGGCTATCTATCGTCATCGCGTCAATCAACAGATAGTCTGGTTTTATCTCTAAATCTTCAACCGCTGTCTTCATTGACACTCTTGTAGCCTCGTAAATATTTAAGCGGTCAATATCCGAAGCAGAGACAACGGATACAGCTAGCGCAACCGCTTGTTCTTTAATCTGTTCAGCCCAATAGATTCTTTCTTTCAGACTCAACTGTTTCGAATCATTCAGTCCTATCAATTGAGTCGTTTCAGGCAGGATGACAGCGGCAGATACAACCGGTCCAGCTAAAGGTCCTCGACCGACTTCATCAATACCCGCAATAGTAGTATAACCATTCTGACGAGCCTTCTTTTCATACTCTTGCATCCTAATAAACTGTTCCACCAATGCCTTCTTTTTTGCCTGTTTTAAATCCCAACTTTTTAAGGCTTGTTGAACACCTTTGCGTGGGTCTTGTCTTAAGTGAGCTAGATACTCTTCTGATAAGGTTTCTTCTTTGCTCAACTGGTTCTTTATCTCTTTAATCGTTGCTTTTTTCTGGTTCATTGTCTCCTGGTCTCTCAAA
>NZ_BAAACW010000167.1:0-24944 GCF_039521845.1 Alkalibacterium iburiense | reverse complement strand
TTCATAATCATCTCTGAATCCGCGCTTATGGCTTATAGCCATCAGTAATTCAGGAAGGTCACTTTCCATTTCCTGATTCTCATCTAAATTATACCGTTTAGTTAAAGCCAGTGGATAGTGCTCTCTTAAATAAGCCATAGCATATAAGGCCATGTCATCTAAATGTAGCAGGGTGTCTTTAATAGCACCTGTGACGGCTAATCGCTTCCCTACTTCTTGATCTTCAAACTTTGGCCAAAGAATTCCTGGTGTGTCTAACAATTCCAGTTCTTTGCCGTACTTTATCCATTGCTGGGCTTTTGTCACACCAGGTTTGTTTCCAGTTCTAGCAATATTTTTTCCAGCAAAACGATTAATTAACGTTGACTTTCCAACATTAGGAATTCCTACACAAACCGCTCGAATGGCTCTGGGTTTCAACCCTTTTTCTTTGCGTTTATCAAAAAGTGGCTTTAACTCTTTTTTAGCTAATTTGAGGACCTCTTTGAGACCCTGCCCTAATTTGGCATTAATAGATATTGCTGCAATGCCTTCTTTTTCATAATAAGAAAGCCACTCAGCTGTTCGTTTAGGATCAGCCAAATCACTTTTCATTAAAACCAGTATTCTAGGTTTCTCTCCAATTAATTCATTTAAATCCGGGTTTCTACTGGAAAAAGGAATACGGGCATCGACCAATTCAATGACCACATCTACTCGACTTAACTTTTCCTGAAACTCTCTTTTGGCTTTGGCCATATGCCCTGGATACCATTGTATTAACACATTACCATTTCCTTCCTCAAGCTCTTGTTACTCTACCATCCCAAATCGATCTAAAGGCCATATGCGTAAAGATGTGCTCCCTGTAACCGAGTCACTATCAATAAACCCAAAAGCTCGACTATCTTTTGAATTGACTCGATTATCTCCTAGCACAAATAATTGCCCTTCAGGAACGACTTCTACTCCTTCTAAAGAAGCTAATGTAAAGTCGCTATTATAAAATTCTGCAGCTTCTGCTGTCTCTTGTGATAAATCGACATAGGATTCTTCTACTTCGTTTCCATTCAGATACAACACTTGATCACGGTATTCAATTTCATCTCCAGGTAAACCAATCACTCGTTTAATAAATTGAGTATTGAGATCTTCAGGCGAAGGGAATACCACTATGTCAAAGCGTTCAATATCTCCTACCTTGTTCAAGATGAGTCTGTCTTCGTGTAGTAAAGTCGGATTCATGGAGTCACCCTCCACACTGACTGGTGCGAATAAGAATGTACGGATACCTACAAAAATTCCTGTAATAACGATGATATAGAGTAACGTACTAAGCAATTCTTGGGCAAACGTTTTTTTCTTGCCTCGCTTTTTTTTATTTGTATATTTTTCTCGTCTTGGTTCATATGATGATTCGCTCATACGTCTTCCTGCTCTCTATAATTAAATGTTTGATTATATCCATTATAAGAAAAAAGTAAAGAGAAAGAAAAGAGTTAGTCTTACAAAATTACAACACTTTTCTTTCCCCTCATTTAATTAATTATTTTCAAGTAAATAATCTCTGGCTGCTTCATACTGTGTATCGTTCTCTTCAATCAATTCACGTATGGCTTGAATCATTTCATTTGCCGTTGGTCCAGACACCACACCTGTCACTTCTAAATCTCGATCAGATTGGAATGCTTCAACAGCCTCAGCTGTCTGTTCATTATACACGTCGTTCATTTCTCCAACGTTATAATCAAGCGCCTCTAATATCCCTTTTATGTTACGGACTTCTTCAGAAGCATCGCCCATTTCGTAGGTTTCTTCAGGGTTAATTAAAAGCAAATTCATATATTCCGGCATTTCTACTTCTCTATCCGGTTGAATGCCTTCTTCATTAATCCAATCTCCATCCGCTGTTAGCCATCGTCCTGAAGTAAATTTGACTTCTCCGTCAATACTGAGTGGTAAGACACTCTGAATCGTCCCTTTGCCGAACGTCGGTGTCCCAATAAGTGGGATATCAGCAGACTGACTCATGGCTCCGGCCAATATTTCTGAAGCACTCGCGCTTCCCCCATCAATTAAGAGAACACTTTCTCCTTCAAATTTATACTCACCATACTCATCAGAATTGGCATAGTAGATATAAGGGTCTTCTCCTCTTCCTTGTGACTGCATAAGAGGCTTTCCATCAGCGACGAAAATATTCGACACGTATAAAGCAGTGTTGAGTAATCCGCCCGGATTGCCTCGTACGTCAAAGATGAATTTCTCAGCCCCTTCTTCTTTTAAGGTCTCAATCGCTTCTATTACCTCTTCGTAAGTCGGAATATTGAAGGTTGTGATATGCACATGTCCAATGGTCGGGTGCTCTTCATCGAGTTCATAGACCACGGATTCGACAGGGATGGAGTCACGCGTTAAAGTGACGGTAAACTCGTTGTCCCCTCTTAGAAGCAGGAGTTCCACATCCGACCCTTGTGGACCACGAATTAATTGGACGGCTTCATTGATAGATAAATCAGCAACGGATTCCCCATCTACTTCTACAATATAATCATTGGGAAGTAAGCCGGCTTCTTCTGCTGGAGAACCTGAAATAGGAGAAACAATGCGGACATAGTCTCCTTCTTTCATGACTTCGGCTCCAATGCCTTCAAAAGACCCCTGCATATCTTCATCCATGGAAGACGATTCCACTTCATCTAAATATTCTGTATACGGGTCTTCTATTGCATCCGCCATCCCTTCAAGAGCGCCTTCAATTAACACGTCTGATTCGATTTCTTCTAAATGCTGAGTCATTAATATGGAATACATTTCTTCAATGGGTTGAAAATCAGCAAATGTGGATCCGTTCGTTTCAGGTTCAGAATCGAAGAAATCTTCTACTGAAGCTTCTTCAGTGTCTGGTGTGTCATCTTGGAAATACTGAACGCCTAGTATCGTTCCCCCTATGGCAATCACTAAGACAACTATAAGAGAGCCGATATAGAAGGGCAAACTTACTTTTTTTGTTTCTCTTTTATGATCCGGTTCTTGTTGCATGCCATTCCTCTTTTCTACACATATAACTCTCTTATTTATCCATTCTTACAGCCGTTTCTAAAGCAATAATCATCATGTCATCGAAAGTCGTTTGTCTCTCTTCAGCCGTTGTTTCTTCGCCTGTAAGAAGATGATCACTAATCGTCAATAAAGCTAAGGCACGTTTATTGTGTTTGGCAGCTAATGAATATAAACCGGCTGCTTCCATCTCGACTGCTAGCACACCATAATCGGCTAATTTTTTCTTGTCCAACTCTTCATTATAGAAACGATCCGCACTTAAGACATTTCCAACACGAACGTTCATTCCTTTTTTCATGCCAATATCATAAGCATGTCTGAGTAAATCAAAATCGGCAATTGGCGCGAAATCCACTTGGTTATTAAAAATATGACGGTGCAAGCTCGAATCAGTAGTGGCTGCTTGAGCCAAGACGACGTCTCTTATTTGTATTTCTTTTTTCATTCCACCCGCAGATCCTACACGCAGTAAATTTTCTACGCCATAGTCTTGAATCAGTTCTTCTCCGTAAATCATAGCTGAAGGGATTCCCATACCTGTTCCTTGAACAGATATTTTGTGTCCTTTGTAAGTTCCAGTAAACCCAAATGCATTTCTAACTGAATTATATTGCGTAACATTATCTAAAAATGTTTCGGCAATATACTTAGCTCTTAAAGGATCTCCTGGAAGTAAAACTGTTTTTGCAATATCCCCTTTTTGTGCTCCAATATGTGTACTCATGTTATCTACTCCCTTATTCATCATTTTCTTTATATAGTTGAAAAGCTTCATCAAAGACAGTCATCGATTCCGGATAGTCTCCATTTAATTCCAGATAGCGTGAAATTTCTTCATATTTATCTGACTGTTTAGGAAAAGAACCATCTTTCTCAGCTGCATTGGCGAAAGCTGTTAACGCATCTTTTTTATGTGGATCTCTATGAGTCATTAAATACTGATAGAAGGACCTTCTCATGACACATTCTCCTGCTCTTTTTGAGCTGCCCATTTCCTGCGCTGCTCTTTCTCTGCGGCATAAGCTTCGGGATTCTTCTTATAAAACTGTTGATGTTCTTCTTCAGCAGGGTAAAACGCCTTCGCTTCTTCTATTTGAGTCACGATAGGTTGAGAATAATGGCCACTTTCTTCAAGCCTTTTCTTGGATTTCTGAGCGCTTAACCGCTGGTGTTCATTATAATAAAAAATTACCGGACGGTAGCTGTCGCCTCTATCCATAAATTGACCCATGGCATCCGTCGGGTCTGTTTGCTGCCAATAAATCATCAGTAAATCATCATAAGACAATTTGGTTTCATCGTATTCAATTAAGACGGCTTCAGTATGGCCCGTTTCCTGAGATTTCACTTGTTCATAAGTTGGATGACTCACATGTCCACCTGTATAACCGGAAATGACTTTTTCTATTCCTTCCATTTCTTCAAACGGCTGCACCATACACCAGAAGCAACCTCCTGCAAATAACGCTTTTTCCACATGCAAAATCCTTTCTTTTAAGAAGCTAAATTAGATTAATTATAGCATTAAATCGCTTCTTCTGGCAAAAATATAGTGAGTCTAATATCATCATCTTCTAAATCAATGTAATCCATTTGAAAATATGCCCCGTTTTCTAATTGAAACTCATTGAATGCTACTAAGATATATTCGTCTTCACTATTCACTCTCATCCATTCAGGCAAATCCAGTTGCTGACTTAAGATATTCATGGTTAAGCTTAAGGGTAAATCAAACGAGCCTAATTGAATCGATTCTGCTTTTAGTTGCAAATCACCGTTCTCCATAACTAGCGGCTCCATAATCAATGTAAACTGTACAGGGAAGCCCAGAACATCAATAGTCCCTGCTAAATCAACAAATTCGTCGATTGAAACAGAATACCCCTCAAACTCTTCTCCTAGTTCTTCTTCTAAGTAAAGATTAACTAAATGATTTAAATCATCTTTGTTAGTCGATAAGTCAAAGGTCAAAACTCCTTCTGTTTCCACTCGGCTGACTACTTCTGATGACTCATTGTCCTGTTCGACTGGCTGCAATCGATACACTAGCCATCCAAATAAAGCTAAAATGGCAACTAACAGAATGAAGAAGGCCCATTTCCAACCATTTCTTTGTCTTCTAGGTTTTCTATTTTCTCTTGTATCTGACAAACACGTTTTCCTCCTTTAATCCCTTAAGTGAGATTGTTTCATTTGTTTAACAGTTAAATGAATTATGTTATACTTGAAACGAACAAAAAAAATCATACTGTTTCTAAAGTAGTATACCAAACTTTTTAAATGAGGTACAGAAACGAGACGATAAGGAGGATATTATGTCAAATTACGAAGAAAGCGCCCTGTTTTCCAAACGCTATTTAGTCATAAATGAGGTTCTTAATGCTATAACTCATGGTATTGGAGTCATTTTAAGTGTCATTGGATTAATATTCCTGGTACAGAAAGCATTAGAACTAGGCAGTGCATTAGAAGTGACTTCTTATGCCATATACGGGTCTACATTAATATTGCTCTATTTATCAAGCACTCTCTATCACAGCTTTACTTTTACGAAAGCAAGATACGTTTTTCGTATTATCGATCACTGCAGCATTTTCTTGCTTATAGCAGGAACATATACTCCTTACACTTTACTTACAATTGGTGGAAGACTGGGAGTCGCTCTAACCATACTCATTTGGTCTATAGCCTTATTTGGAGTTATTTATAAAACAGTCTGGTTTAAAAAACTACAAGGCTTATCTGTATGGCTCTATATCGCAATGGGATGGATTTCAATATTTTTCTTGAATTATTTGTATCAAGGCTTAGGAACAAGAGGCTTCATCTGGCTAATAGCTGGTGGGTTATCCTTTACTGTTGGTGCCATGTTCTACCGATTGAAAAACGTTAAATTCATGCACGTCGTTTGGCATCTGTTCGTTCTTGCAGGTACAATCTGCATGTTCTTCTCAATCTATTTCTATACATTATAGTAAAACAAGCACTTAAACAGCTACTGCTGAGTAAGTGCTTGTCTTTTATTTGCGCTTGAAGATTTGAAAAGTATGGGGATGTCGGTTTTTTTCATCGACTATACCCTCTTTTTCTTCCATTAAAATAAACTGGGAATAATCGATTTCCGGAATAAACGTGTCCCCTTCAAAACTTTCGTGGATCACTGTTCGATAGAGCATGTCCACATCATCTTTAAATAGTTCAAATAAAGAGATGCCTCCTATAATATGGATTGGCTTAGTCGAGTCTTTGGTTTTCTCTAAAATCTCTTCTTTAGAATGACAGACTATAACACCAGGTACCTCATAATCTTTATTCGAAGTGAGGACATAATTCACTCGATTTTTAAGTGGCGGGTTAGGAATACTTTCTAACGTTTTACGGCCCATTACCACGTCACCAGTCAGTGTTACTTCCTTAAAATACTTCAATTCGTTCGGTAAGTGCCATGGAAGTTTTCCGTCCTTACCAATGACACCATCTTGATCTTCCGCCCATATAAAAGTTATCATATCAACATTCCTTTATTTAGTTTCTATAAACAACTATATAATTGTTATGCACAACTGCTTGCTTTTCTATACCGCGATTGGAGCTTTTATTGCTTTATGAGGATTATATCCGACTACTTTTATATCGTCCATTTCAAAGTCAAATATACTTTTATCAGTATTCAATTGAATAGTCGGAAACTCTCTCGGTTCTCTCGATAATTGCTCATTGATTTGATCCATGTGATTTAAATACAGATGAGCATCGCCTAATGTATGGATGAATTCACCCACTTCAAGTCCTGTTTCTTGTGCGATTAAATGAGTCAATAAAGCATAGCTTGCAATATTAAATGGCACCCCTAAAAAGACATCGCCACTTCTTTGATAGAGTTGACAGCTTAATTTCCCTTCATCCACGTAAAACTGGAATAAAGTGTGACATGGGGGTAACGCCATACTGGGTACTTCTTCCGGATTCCACGCTGACACGATGTGGCGTCTAGAATAGGGATTATTTTTGATTGAATCAATCACATTTTTAATTTGATCGATGAATTCTCCATCTGTTGTTCTCCAAGCTCTCCACTGAGCACCATACACATTCCCTAATGAGCCATATTTTTCTGAAAACTCGTCATCATTTAAAACTCTTTCTCTAAAACGATTCATTTCTTTATCGTATAGTTCCTTAAAGGCATCATCCGTTTGAGAGCGTAAACCAAAGTCCGTCATATCAGGTCCTGTATAGTCTTCACTATTGACGTAACGCTCAAAAGCCCATTCGTCCCAGATATGGTTGTTATTCTCTAATAAAAAGCGAATATTCGTATCTCCTTTTAAAAACCAAAGCAATTCACTTTTAATTAGTTTAAAGAATACGCGCTTGGTTGTCAGCAAAGGAAACCCTTTTTGAAGGTCAAAACGCATTTGGTGTCCAAAGACTGATTTTGTGCCTGTTCCTGTACGGTCTTCTCTGTTAGTTCCTTCGTTAATAATGCGTTTGGCTAAATCAAGATATTCTTGTTCCATTCTCACCACTCCTATGCAAATTCTGCCAAATATTCCCATCTGGCGTATTTTTCTTCTAATTGTTTTGTCAATTCATTCTGTTTCATTGTTAATTCATTCAGTTTACCATAATTAGATACTATAAGACTGATTTCCTCTTCGACAGATTCTAATTTTGTTTCTAAAATTTCAATTTCACTCTCAATGGTTTCCCATTCTTTTCTTTCCATATAGGTAAGAGAGGTTTTTTCCTTCTTTTCTTTCTTTTTAGGCTCTGTTTGAGACACTGATTTTTTAGGTTGAGATTCTTGAACTTTATCTTGTTGTTCATCCAAATATTCTGATAATTTAGAATAACTTTCTTCGATCTGACCATTTCCGTGAAAAATGAGCAATTTAGACGCTATTTTATCTAAGAAGTAGCGATCGTGTGACACAGCAATGACTGCGCCGGGAAATTCTTCTATATATTCTTCTAAAATGGTCAAGGTTTGCACATCTAAATCATTTGTGGGCTCGTCTAAAAGCAAGACATTGGGTTGCTGCATAAGAATTTTGAGTAAGTACAACCGTCTTTTTTCTCCACCTGATAAAGAATGTATGGGAGCACCATGCATCGATCGGTTAAATAAAAAGCGTTCCAGGAGCTGCGATACGCTGACTGATGTTCCATCAGCTAGCTTCACTTCTTCTGCTATTTCTCTAAGGTACGTAATCACACGTTTATCTTCCTCAAATTCTTCATTGATTTGCTTATAGTAGCCTATTTTAACTGTTTCACCAATGGACAATATGCCACTATCTAAGTCATACTGCTGATCCAAAATATTTAAAAAGGTTGTTTTTCCTGACCCATTGACCCCTGTTATACCTATGCGGTCTGTCTGCTGTACCAAAAGATTGAATTGATCCAGTATGGTTTTATCATCCATTTTCTTTGATGCTTCTTTTAACTCCAGTACTTTCTTTCCTAAGCGAGAACCAGCTAAATTTAATTCTAACTCTGATTTGACCTGATGCGATTTGACTTGCTCTTCAATTTTTGCAAAACGACTCTTACGTGCTTCTTGTTTTGTTCCCCGTGCTTGCACACCGGCTCTCATCCAAGCGAGTTCTTGCTTATAAAGCTGCTTTTCTTTATGCGCCATACGAGCTTCGGTTTCTTCTCTCTCAGCTTTAAGCTCAATGTACTTCTGATAATTACCCGGATAATGATTTAATTTCCCGTTTTCCAATTCTACAATCTGATTAGACACCCGATCTAAAAAGTAACGGTCATGTGTGACCATCAGCAAAGCGCCTCGGTAGCTGGCTAAATAAGCCTCTAACCACTCAATCATTTGAAAATCCAGATGGTTGGTCGGTTCATCTAAAATAAGCAAGTCCGGTTCTTGAATAAGCACTTGTGCTAGAGAGGCCCTTTTCTGCTGGCCCCCTGATAACTCTGATACTTTTTTTCTGTGTCTGTTAAGCCTAATTTGTTTAGGATAGCTTTCGCTCGAGCACTCACATTCCAAGCATCCTCTTGGTTCATTCGTTTTTCGGCTTCTGTAAATGAGCGCTGGACCTTTTCGTTCATCGGATTCTCGCTCAATTGTTTAAGGACTTCTTCGTAATGTCTAGCAGCTTGTACTATGGGAGAATCCCCATCAAATACAACCTCTAAAACTGTTTTCTCCGCAGCCAACTCACTTTTTTGGCTCAAATACCCTATCTCAAATTCACCGGGTTTGGTTACATCTCCTTCATCCGGTTGTACTTCACCAGCTACAATACGTAAAAAAGTCGTCTTACCTGTTCCATTTACCCCAATCAGTCCAATACGCTGATTCTCTTGGACTGAAAAAGATATGGAATCAAATAACGTTTTAATACCATACGAGTGGGTTAATCCTTCAATTTTCCATTCTTTCATACACTTTCTCCTCACAAATAGACTCTTCTATAGTTTAGCATATTCACAAACGCTTTTTAACATAAATCGGTACTTGTCTATAGTTTAAATACACCTTACAAAGATTGACTCTGTAAACGGTATCCTTTATACTAAAAGATGTAGACAACTATACTTAAAGGAATCATAGGGGGAATACGATGACTACAGGTACCGTAAAATGGTTTGATAACCAAAAAGGCTATGGATTTATAGAATATAACGACGGTGAAGATGTCTTTGTACACTTTACAGGCATTGATATGGAAGGGTATAAAGCACTGAACGAAGGTCAAACCGTTGAATTCAATATCGTAGAAGGGTCACGTGGACCTCAAGCAACCAATGTTGTTGTCGTTGATTCTGAAGTTAGCGAATAAAATTAGTTGAGATCAGAACTCATAGAGTTTCTGGTCTTTTTTATTCAACGAAAGGATGAGTCGCTATACTAAAACTATTTACGGACGCCGCTGTCTCGCCTAAAGATCAGTTGGCTGGTGCGGGATTAGTTGTCACAGGAGAAGGGATATACGAACAACTATTATTCCCTCTTCCGCAAACAACGGACAACCACTTAGCTGAATTACAAGCCTTCTCACTAGCCTTAAATTGGGTCATTGAAAATAAACATACTGAACAGTACTTACTCTTTTATACCGATAGTCAATTAGTCTCTCAATCTATAAAAAAAGAACGCATCAAAAATACAGACTACCAACCCATTTTTGCTTCTATTCTAGACAGCCTTCGAGCGCTTCATTTATATGAAGTCATTTGGATTCCCGAAAAAGAGAATAGAGGTGCTGACAATTTAGCTAAACAGTCTCTTGCTAAACAGAGAAAAAATAAAAAGAGGTAATCTGCATTTATCATACAGATTACCCTTTTTCTATTTTAAAGCAATTCTCTTCTTAAGTCTGCTGGATCTTTTGGAGACAAGTATCCTGGTGCAATATCAAATACAGTCTTAGCCCCAAATACTTTCTCACGAGCTAATTTAGCGGCAGCACGGGCATAGGCAATGGCCACAGCAGCCGTAAATTCAGGATTTGAGTCTAAATCCAGTGCGAACTGATAAACAGAGGTCTGTTTGTCAGACGTTTGCCCTTGTCTTAATACAGTTCCGCCGTGTGGCATCCCTGTATGCTCAGAAGCAAAGGTATCTTCATCAATAAAGTGAACTTCCGTTTCATACCCTTCAAAGTAATCAGGCATCGTTATGATCGCTTCTTTCACTTTATCCTGTTCTGCCTGTTCTTCAAGAACGACATATACCACGCGTTTATGAGCAGATAATTTATTATAGTCGACTTTTTTCTTGTTCTTAACATCTTCAACCATTTTTTCCTGAGGCATAGTATACTGGACAGCCTGCTTGACACCTTCCACTCGTCTAACAGCGTCACTGTGACCCTGACTTAAACCTGGACCCCAGAATGTATACGTGTCCCCTTCAGGTAAAATAGCTTCTGCAAATAATCGGTTAAGTGAAAACAAACCTGGATCCCAACCAGTTGAAAGAACCGCTACTGTGTTGTTCTCTTTCGCTACTTTATCCAGTTTTTCAAAATGAGTCGGAATTTCATTGTGGTTATCATACGTATCCACTGTGTTAAAGTTTTCAGCCAGTTGAGGCGCTTGAACAGGAAGGTCTTTTTGTGAGCCCCCACATAATAGCAATACATCTATCTCATCTTTAAACGAATCTAATTCATCTATATGATAAGCCGGAGATGTCGTATCAAGCTGTTTCGGATCACGTCGAGAAAAAATGCCGACCAATTCGAGGTCTTTTGTATTCTTTAAGCCTACTTCTACCCCGCGTCCTAAATTCCCGTAACCAACAATGCCTACTTTAAATGTATTCATTCACTTCACTTCGCTTTCACTTCTAAAATTTTATTGCTTTTTAATTATAATACAAATTCTCTGACGGATAAACAGGATCGTTTGTAATATCAATACCGAGCATTTTTAAAGTCTGTTCATTTTCATGATTCATAATAACCGTTGAATGAGCTTGTGTATCTTTCAATTCTTTTATTTTACTATAAGCCAATGATGCCGTCGGATTAGTCACAGCTGAAATAGCTAAAGCTATAAGTAGTTCATTGGCTGAAAGAGTAGGAACTTTACTATTTAACTCATCTGTTTTTAATCGCTGAATCGTTTCTAAAATCATTGGGGCAAGTAAATCTATTTCATCAGCAATATTAGCCAGTGTTTTCAGACTGTTTAGTACCGCAGCAGCAGAAGCGTCCATTAAGGTGGTGGTACGACCGGTTACCACTTGGCCATTCGCTAATTCAATCGCGATGACCGCTTGTAAATTGTTACTCTTTACTCTTTCCTGCACCGCTTTAGCGTAATCTCTTGCGGGTTGGACAGGCACACGATCTTCTTTTTTCAGATCACTTTCTTCTAATATGACTTGCATCCGACGTAAGGTTTCATCATCCGCCACACCCATTTTATAATCTGTTTCGATATTAAAGAGTCGACGAATAATTTCTTGTCTAGCTGCTTCCACTACGATATCATCATCAATAATACCTGATTTTATACGGTTCACTCCCATATCTGTAGGCGACTGATAAATAGATTCTTTTCCTGTGATTTTTGCGATGATGCGTCGAATGACAGGGAACATTTCCATATCACGATTATAGTTTACCGCTACTTCACCGTAAGCTTCATAATGATAGTTGTCTAACATGTTGACATCTTTTAAATCAACAGTAGCTGCCTCATAAGCTATATTAACTGGGTGTTTAAGGGGGAGATTCCATACTGGAAATGTCTCAAACTTAGCATAACTCGCTTTTTTTCCGCGACTATATTCATGGTAAATCTGATTTAAACACGTGGCTAACTTTCCACTTCCTGCTCCTGGACCTGTCACCACAACCACCGGTTTAGTGGTTTCAATAAACTCATTACTAGCAAAGCCATTTTCACCCATAATTTCTTCTACATTCGTCGGGTAGCCTTCAATTGACCGATGGGTATATACATTAATCCCACTGCGCTCTAATTTTGACATAAATATCTTAACTATCGGTTCATCATGATAACGCGTGATTAACACACTATTGACAGGAATACCATACGTTCTATATTCATCAATCAGTCTCAGTACATCTCGATCATAAGTAATACCGTA
This sequence comes from Alkalibacterium iburiense, assembly GCF_039521845.1. NCBI lineage: Bacteria > Bacillati > Bacillota > Bacilli > Lactobacillales > Carnobacteriaceae > Alkalibacterium > Alkalibacterium iburiense. The sequence goes on along the minus strand of NZ_BAAACW010000167.1, from coordinate 12,307 downwards.
ATCTCCGCGTACTTTACTGTTTTCAATGTCTCCTGCATACACACAAATAATAATTTCCGCCTGGTCCTTCAGAGTCGCCAAGAGTTTCATCTTCGCATCTTCATCAAACCCTGGCAGAACTCTCTTCGCGTGCTTATCACCAATTAATTTCCCGCCAAATTCAAGGTAGAGTTTATCTATATTTTCTACACGTTTCAAAATATAATTTGATTGTTCTTTTAAATATTTGTCCGTATCAAAACCAACTTGTTTCATGGTCATTCCCCCATTTTAAATTTCACGTCTTTCCTATTGTATCATTAATTTAAGAGGACACCATGTCTTCTGTGAAAAAAATAAAAAAGTGACGTTTGGCTCTTTTAAATGAGTCAAACATCACTTCTGTTATTAATTATCCATTTTTCTTAATGTATTGCATATAACAACTAATCCGTTTACATACACTATAATGGCTAGTATAAGGAGCGCCATTTTAATAGGGCTTTCTCTTAATCCTATGTATAACGTACGTATATAATGGGATCCGACTCTTATATCTAACCATAACCAGAATGCTGTCACAAAGCTGAGAATAACTAGAATAAGTTCTGAAATAAATCGTCTTTTTATAATTAGTTGCCTGTCCAAACTAAAAGAGTCTTCTGTCTGTCTTCTTTCCTGATCGGATTCAGTAAACAATAATTCATCACTTGATATATTAAGTGTACCGCAAATCAAGGATTAAGTATTGATATCTGGAATCGACTGATTGGTTTCCCATTTCGAAACAGCTTGTCTGGAAACATGAAACAGACTTCCAAATTCTTCTTGTGATTAGCCTAGTTTTTGCGTAGCACCTTTATTCTTTCAGCAAATTTAGTCGGCTTATACACTCCTGTGTCTTCTATGGGTTCATCATATGAAAGAAGGAATGCAATGTCTACCATCCATCCTAACATTCTGTCAACTGGTGGGAGCATACAAGACAATTCAAGTCTATTTTCCTAAAAACGCTGGTCACTAAATATCCAATTTCCATATACATCATCTATGAATCCTAAATCTTGGTATCGTTCATCTATTAATGAAAATACGGTTCCTCTTATTTCACTATTTTCACTTTCCCAGTTAATTTCTCCTCTTATTCTGTAGACATATTGATTGTCCTCACCGAAAGAAAAATAATGATCATTCCCTCTAGATCCGACATAATCATGATTAAAGGGTTGGGTCACCGTTGTTCTTTCATACATCTTTAATTCTGACAAGTTCGCATACAATCTATTTGATCGCCCTAAACTTTTAACGATTTGAGGTTCTTCTTCATTTTTCATGCCTAGGATAAAGCTGTATTCTTTAATCCCAGAGTTAATAAATTCATTTTGGTCAACCCAAAATTGATAGTTCATGTGTCCATTAACGAAATACACAACACATAAAATGACAATGGTGATAACTGTAACACTACCTATTTGTTTCACTTTTCGTTTATCACCTATGTATGACAGGAGAAAAATATAAACAAAGAATAACATTGCCAGAAATATCAGAATAAGTGGAAGAGTAAATGTATAAAATTCTTCTGCAGCGACCCATTCTTCAAACATATTTGCCTCCTTTAAAATAAGTAAAGAAACCGATTACAATTATTAATATAAAAGTATAGATTATTATTAGTGAGATAACAAGGTTGATGCGGGTTTACATATATTAATTTTTGTATATAAGGAAAAAGTGACACCGAAAAAATGAATCGGTGTCACTTAAATGATTATTTTTAAGACATAGGAACTTGGGGAATTATTTTTTCCTTCAATGCGTTCAAATATATCTTCTAAGCTGTGACCGGTAATGGTTAGGCCATGGTTTTTCAGTCCTACCACTGCTCGTGATGGATCATCTGCTCGATTAATAATATCTGACACCGCATCAGCTAATTCAATGGTACCACACGGGTAATTAAATTCTGTCGCTTCAATGCCATCCATCCAGGCATGGATATGAACAATCGCTCCAACATCCGGATGGGCTGTATAAATTTTCCAATGTTCAATAGCATCCACTGATGCGCGTCTTGGAGTGACATGTGGAGGAACGCTAACTTTCATCGCTCTTTTCTCTTCATCATAATCGGTTATATAGAGAAAATCTCTTCCAACGTCTTTCATATCCGACTTATCAATGCCACTGGCACTCATCCAGAAATTATTCCCATCTGCTCTCGCACTCAAGTTACCATAAGATATGCCACCGATACCAAATAATTTTTTCAACATTCTTAAGTCTCTACCGGATAGGACCTCTTCAAGCGGAAAAGGAGCGGGAAGTAAATTTAAGCTGTCCAACTTTTTACCCGATTCACTGAGAGATTGAGTAATGTCATCTCCATCCCACAATTCCTCTGGTAGGTCTTCATAAAAATCATTATTAATAATTAAAGTAGAAGAAGCTAGTGGCTCTAATCGATTATATATTTGTTTGAAAAATTCTTCGTCCCTTTCAACTTCTTTGTAGTTGATTTGATAGTGACCTTGTTCTAAAGTGATGAAATGCACAACTGTGTCATCTTCTGTATGTACCACATACATTAAATGGTTAGATAACGAACGGATGATATAGGGATACGCCTCTTTGTGTATGTTTTCAGGATGTTCATTGGCTTCTATAACGGAAACAACGAATGTTCCTTGAGATTTTCTTCTGAAAGAACGCGGATCTTCCTTGTTAGTAAAGTTAAACACTAAATTAAGATTGTCCTCAGGTGCTTCTTTGAATCTATACCCCTCATTTGAAAAAGCAACTTTAATTCCATTTGAAAGCCATTCCATAAAACTATTTTCTGGTGTACCATTAAAGATAAATGTCTTCATGCTAACTCCTCCAATAATTTGTTTTGAAAATCAAATTAAATTAGTCCTTAGGGTAAGTCTATCAGACTAAATAGAAGGTGTAAAGAAAATAGTTACTTCTAAAAACTTAAGAAAACAGGCATAGAGTCACCTCTATACCTGTTCTTTCAATAGACTTAGTCCAGTTCAACTTCCACATCTAGTATATCTCCTGTGTTGACATGAATCTCGTATTCATATTCCTTTTCGCCGTGATTAAACTCTATTTCCCAATATCTTACCCCATCGTCAGAATCTAGTTCACTGTCTTCTAAGGTTATGTCAGCACGCGAGAGACCGGCATGCTTTAAGGCTATCATCAGCGCTTCTTCTTGTGTCAGTTCTTTTGGTTTATTCTTTTGTGCTTTATTTTCCTGAGCTCTGACTTGAACCTTTTCTTTATACTCATCCGTTTTTTCACGTTCTACATCTAAAATGGTACCGTTGGATACTTGGATTTCATACTCATATTCGTAATTTCCAGCATAGAATTCAATATCCCAATACCTAACTCCATCATCTGAGTCTCTTTTTATTTCATCCAAACGAATGTCCGATTGAGATACACCTGCATGTTTCAGAGCTATGTCTATCGCTTGATCTTTACTCAATTCCTGAGGTGTCTCATTTTTTATTTCTTCAGCTGCTTCATGTTGACTGTCATCCTCTTTATCTTTTTCTCTTTTGATGATGCTTCCAGTCACTGCATCGATGTCGTATTCATACTCAAAACCACTAGCTTTAAATTCTAATTCATATAAACGATCACTCTTATCAAATTCACGGTCATCCCACTCGACTTCATTTTCTTTAAAGCCTGCATCATTCAAAGCTATTTCTACCGCATTATCTAGACTAATGAGGTTAGATTGATTCAAATCTGTTTCGACCCTTCTGACTTCTGGACGATTAACTTCTTTTTCTGCTTCCAAAATTTCTCCAGTTACTGCATCGATATCGTATTCATACTCAACATCGTCTACTACAAATTCCAGTTCATACTTGCGGTCATCTCTATCGTATTCTTCATCATCAAAAATAGCTTCTTCCCCATCGATTCCAGCATGTTCAAAAGCTATATTCTTAGCTTTATCTAACGTGATTTCCTTTTCCTCTTCAACTTGAGTCATCTTTCTCTCGTGAGAGGAGCCCATAACGGCTACCTCATTGTCTGTCTGAGCCCCTGCTTGACAACCTGTTAAAAACAAGGCTCCCACTGCAAAGCCTATAATTTGTTTTGTCTTCTTACTCATGATTATCTTCTCCTCTTATCTTATTTTGTCTTTCTATGTATAGATTACGTACGCTACCTCGTTAAATCGGGGTCGTTTTAAAAAGAATATTATTTTTTCAAAATTTTCTCTTTTTCTTCTGAGAGTGGATGTATAGATTGATACAAGTCTGCCTGTCTTGGCTGGTTTGAAGACATTTATGTTAATGTTAGACTATACATGTTCATATTGAGTTAGGAGGGTTTGTATGCATACAGTTATCTTGTATTTGTTAGTAGCTACGGTTGTTTTTATGTCCATTGGACTGCGCTCAATGGAGAAAAAAGTTAAAGAGCTAGAGGATACGGTTCAGCGACTATCTTCAGAAAGTAAGAATAGCGATTTCCATTCTAATGAATAGGATTCTATACATATCTCATCATATAGAAACGGCTACCCTATTGTGTAGGATAGCCGTTTAATGCCCACTCAATAAAAAATACTAGTTGAGTGGGCATTATATGACTGTATAGTGAGCACTCGTGAATAAAATTTATTTCAGTGGTCACTATTCAAGGTAGTTTTGTGAAAAACAGCTGTTTCATTCAATTATCATTAATCGTCTCTTTCAAACTCCAGTATTTGTCCCGTTTCAGCATGAATCAAGAATTCATAGTCCACATCCAAATACTCAAACTCGATTTCGTATAAGGGCAGCCCATCATCTATATCAAACTCTGCATCATCATATTCAACGGACGCACCACTTAATCCGACGTACTCTAAAGCAATTTCCTTTGCCCTTTCTAAAGTAATATAGCGGTGTTCTGAATCGGTTTCCGGTTCGGGTTCAGGTTCAGGTTCTGGTTCAGGTTCTGGAGGATTGTTATAGTCTGTAATTTCAATTGTTACGGATAATCGATCCTCTAGGTAGTCTGTCATCGTCGTTCTCAATTCCAATCCTAGGGCTCGCACCTCTTCTGCCGAAGCATCAATGCTAAAGTGAACCTGTCCTCCTTCTTCAAGGTATCCCTTATTTATCGCTCGATCTAACAAGTTTTGAGCCACAACTATGTGGTCTGGATTATCTATCTCATAATCTAGTATTAAATCGCGTCCATCCGGATTCAACCCTTCCACTCCGATAACGTCTCCATTTCTATTCAGATCCATTCTGACTTCTGGGTTAATTGCTATATAAATAGAGGATTCTGCTAGTAACTGCTGTTCTCTATATCGGCTACCTAATCCTATAAAGAATAGTATAAATAAAGCAGCGGCGGCTATAATGGAAGCGTAGGTGAGCACTTTTTTTCCTCTAAAGACCTTGACCTTAGGTTCCTCTTTTTCTTCGTAGAATTCTCTCATAAGGATGGGTTCTTTTACGGTTTGTCCTACTTCATAGTTTAAATTAGCGGCTTTGACAAATTGGCCGTCATTGCTGAGAAGAACGGCATATGATTCAAAAGTTTCCATTACCAAATATTCCATTACGCGTTCTCCCCTTTCAAAACTTGACTCAAGTGACCACGAATGATTTCATAGCCGTTTGAATAAATCAGCAGTAAAGCAACCAAGTATTTTCGGTGCCTCTCCAATGTTTTCTTTTTAACTTTTGATCCTTTGGCGATTTTACTGAGAGGCAAGCGCTTCGTTCTTAAAAAAGTTGCCATGATTTTTGAATCCTTTTTAGCGTAGGATAGGGCATCACGGCAGGCATCCAATGTCCGTTTCTGTTTCGGACTATTTTCCGCAACATCGGTCAATGAGACACCAAATTCGCTTAGCTGATTTGTTAATTCTTCAATTTCCTCTCGAGTCGCTTTTCGAACAAGATGCGTGTCGTGAGGATTATTACCATCAGTCAATGTATCCGCTATGGTCCCCTCTTCGTCCTCCCCATAAATTGGGGTATCGATAGAAAGCGTTGCACTGTGTCTTTTATTTTTTCGCCAAAAATCAATCAGTCGATTTTTTATTAAGAGAGAGGCAAAGGTTAGAAAAGAGCCACGTTTTTCCGAATACGATTGGATAGCTTCATGAAAAGCAATCATGGCGATGCTCAATTCTTCATCCTGCCCTTCAATGGGCGCACGATTCATGAATTTAGATGTTTCCGATTTTATATAAGGCATATAGGCAACGATAAAGTCATTCGCCGCTTGCATGTCCTTCTTTGATTCATTGACTAACTCCACAATAGAGTCGTTTCTCTTCATAGCTCCCTGCCTCCTTCTCTATAGATTACGTTGTACTTATTGAAAAAACGGGGTCTTTCAGAAAGTTTTTCATCTTATTCATTTTATCAAAGTCTGCATAGAAAAACACCAGCTTAATAGCTGATGTTTTTCGGAAATATTCTAGAGGTTTGACGTTTCGGCACTACTTCATTGAATTATAATTACTTTAAGTGGAATCTAAACTCTTTTTGTTACAAGTAAAGTTTAAATTTCTCGCTTTACCTAGTAACTAACTCCTATTCTTCAATAGGTTTGAGATGTCCTTCTATTTCGTTTCGTCGGTCTTCCAATGCAGGCGGTAAATCTAAAGTTTGACCTAGTTCTTGGACCGAACTATCCATAGTAAAGCCTGGGCCGTCGGTCGCTATTTCAAAGACAATCCCACTTGAATCAGTATAATAAAGACTCTTAAAATAATAGCGGTCAACTACTCCTGTGGTCTCCAATCCTCTTTCTTTCAATTTTTCAGAAAAGTAAATGAGGTCCTCTTCGTCTTTGACACGAAAAGCGAGGTGATGTACACTGCCACGTCCTAATCGAACGGATGGGCCCTCTTTCTTTTTCAATAACACTTCTCCAAACACTTCACCTGAAACAGATTGAAGTAAGACTTCCTCTGCTTTTTCTTCTACTAAAGTAAAATGAAATAAATCAGTCAGCGTTTGAGTCATCTTATCTAAATCAGAAACAGTAATTTCGATTGTTCCGAGCCCCGTTATTTGATGTTCTGATGGAACAGAAGAGTTTTCCCAGGGTTCAAAAGAAGACCGTTGATCCTCTTCGCTGACTTGAAGGACAAATCTCAACCCCTCTGGATCCTCAAAATGTAAGGCTGCTCGGTCAGCATATGAGATGACTTCACTATGCTTGACGTCATACGACTCAAATCGATTTTTCCAATAGTCCAAGCTTTTTTGTGTGGGTACCAGCAAACCGATTCGTTCATAAGCGTTGGTTCCTCTAAGCGTACTTCCTACTCTGGGCATTTCGAAAAAAGTTAACTCTGTTCCCGGACTACCTGTCTTATCTCCATGAAATATATGGTACATGGTTGGATTTTCCTGGTTAACAGATACTTTGACACGCCTCAAACCTAGTATATTCTTATAGAATGCATTATTTTCTGAAGCATCTTTTGTGTACATGGATATGTCATGATGTCCTAACAGTTGAGCCAATCGCTGTTCCTCCTTATGCGGCGTTGAATAATAATAGGGTAACGATAATGGACGCAGTTAATAGCAATAAGCCCCCAAATAGTAACAAATAAAAGACGCATTTTTTGTTTGCATAACGTAAAGCATAAGCGAGTTGAGGGTTATAAGGATCATAAAACACATCTATTTCGCTACCTAAAGGAAATAGTTCTCTCATAGGATTTCCTTCCACACTAAACAGACTATTTTTTCTAATATGGTATCTGAAACTTTGAGCATATATATCAGTTGTATAGTCTGTTTCTTGTTGCTTTCTAAAAGGTGTGCTTACACTAGACACTATAACACTTCGGTATTCTGGTCCAGTCATAGTAAACACGCCTTGATTTGTTTCATATTCTACTTTGGGTAAACGCAAGGCAGAATTGCCATGTCTCCACATAGAGTATCCGACAATCCGACCGGTTGTTTTCGCTGTGCATCTATCCTCTTGTAGCATATATTTCCATCCTATTTTATAAGCTAAGAAAAATAATAGAATGGATATGGATAAAAGCACCAACCCAATAAGTAAACGCCACATGTTTCATTCTCCATTTCACTATTTAATTCATAACTTTAGTATATAGGATTTAATTAATGATGTGAACAATGAAAAGTTAAGAATATCCGATCTTAATTCATGGTTAAACCACTATCAACCGTTATATTTTGTCCTGTCACAGCACGCGCTGCTTCAGATCCTAAGAATGCAACCATTTCAGCTACGTCTTCTGGAGCAGTGACTCGATTTAAAGCAGAGGTATCGGCAATTAATTGAAACACTTCAGGGGTTGTCACTTTACTTGCGTCCGTTGTTTGTAACAGACCGCCTGAAACCATGTTAACAGTAATCCCAAAGGTCCCTAGTTCTTTAGCCATATTTCGGGTAAACCCAAGCAAGGCAGCTTTGCCCGTCGTATACTGATGATAAGGAACCACAGGATCTTGAAATAAGTTCGTTCCAATATTAATAACCCGGCCATACTGATTTTCTTTCATCGACGGGAGTACAGATTGAACAATATTTAAGGCTGACTTAACTGAACCTTCAAATTGTTCCTGATACTTATCCCATGTTATGTTATCGGCTTTTTCTTGGGTGACTGGGTTAAATTCAAAATTAACTAAAGCATTATTTACCGCTACATCTATTTTTCCGAAACGAGAGATTGCTTCTTCAACCATTGCTTCCACTTGCTTCTTATCGCGCACATCTGCTTTAATAGCAATAGCCTTATCCTGACCTATTTCAGCAACTACTTCATTAGCCTTTTCTTCGCTTTTAAAGTAATTGACTATCACACCGTACCCTGCCTGTCCAAATTTTTTGGCAATTTCTCTTCCTAATCCTCTGCTTGCTCCGGTAACTAAAACAACTCTTTCTTCTGACATGTCATCTCCTCCTCGTATGAATAGAATCAAAAAAGACCCTTTATACACCAGCGCATGGGAATAAAGAGTCTTCTCAATCTATTTATAAGTAACAAGACTGTCCACTTCCCTACGCTGGTGTTAACTAGATCAGGTTCTAAGGGTCAAGGTGGTAACCTCTCTCAGCAATACGCTCCCCTAGTGGATAACTATTCAATTACTCTCAAGTTAACACAGAATTATTCTTTCGTCAATAAACATTTAAAATACAATTTTGTTCTTAAACGAATGAATCCATGCTTTTTTAGCCCTAATTGTCCCCTTTACTCCCTGTTTTTCACTCTTTTTATGATGATTAAAGGAATCACATGATACACTGATGATATTAAAACACAGAAAGGTGATAAATATGTTCCTTAAAGATGATTTACTTAAAGCTATACACGAAAGAGCGCCTCATTATGATAAGGAGAACACTTTTCCCTATGATGATTACCGTGATTTAAAAGAAGCAGGCTACTACAAAGCATTTGTACCGAAAGAATATGGCGGACACGGTTTGACCTTGAAAGAGATAGCTAAAGAGCAAACACGTTTAGCTAAAGCTGCTCCAGCGACAGCCTTAGGCATTAATATGCATCACATTATAGTTGGCTTGGCCAAATACATGGTTCGCAAAGGCAATAATCGAGGAGAACAAATTTTAAAGGACGCCGTTAATGGAAAGTTATTATCATTCGCCATATCTGAACCGGCAAATGACCGCGTTTTATTTGGTTCTATATCCGAAGCCAGACCTGGTAATGATGGGTCTTATACATTTTATGGCCCGAAAGCATTCATCTCTATGAGTGGAGAATGTGATGCGATGGTTACTTATGGGATGGACTCAACCAATGAAGAGGAGCCACAATCCGTATTTGCTTATATAGCCAATGACAAAGATACGGTTAAAATTAGTCCTCATTGGGATACTTTAGGAATGAGAGGCACACAATCATTCAATCTCACACTTGATGGAGCTAAAGCAACTAAAGAACAGATATTAACAACAGTCGATCCTGGACCTAGTTTTGATCCAGTCGTATTCGGTATCTTCTCTCACTTTGAAATTTTACTTGCGGCTACCTACCATGGGATTGGCCAGCGAGCATTAGAATTGGGTGTTGAAACAGTTAAGAAGCGTAAATCTATTGCTAGAGACAGTACATACGACCAAGATCCAAATATTCGCTGGCGTATTGCTGAAGCCGCATTGAAGTTAAATGCTGTCACACCTCAGATTGATAGTTTGGCTGACGATGTTGAGCAGGATACAGACCATGGAAACTACTGGCTTCCTAAATTATCTGCTATTAAAAACTACTCAACTGAAGCCTCACTTGAAGTCGTTGAAGAAATGGTACGAGCAAGTGGAGGCCGTTCTTATTCTAACGATCAAGAGCTCTCAAGATTGCTTAGAGATGTGTATGCCGGATTGTTTCAACCGTCTGATCAGGAATCTCTGCATAATGCGTGGGCTAATCTGTTATTAGGTCCTATTGAGTAAGATTAAAGTCGGTATACAAAAATCAGTGGCAACTAATAACTCCCTTGAGAGTTTCGTTGCCACTGATTTTCTGTTATATAGCGTTTGAGCACACATTACTCTACTTCTTAAATGTCTTGATTTGAAGAAGAATAATCTATATTAGATTTCATGAAGGGGTCATTCGTCACTGGAAAATGTTATTCGAACGTCTCCATCGTCCGCCATTCAGCTTTTCCATGAATCAAATCAAAGTCTAAAACGTGTCCGCCAAAATCTTTTTCGTCACTAATAAAATGCCAGTGAAAATGAGGAACAGCGATTGTTCCGAAAATATCAGGAATGAAAAATCCAACTAGAGTACCTGAAACGAAAGGCTTTTCGAATTCAGACTGACTACGAGTCACTTCTACTAGTTTTGGTTAGGGTTTATTCTGTTATGCTACTGATCTACAAGACATATTTTTAAAGGTTCCCGTCACTTTTAACGCTTGAAAGGTGTTTTTACTAGGAAAAGAACGAGTCAAATTGTCTTTTAGTCTATCACTCGATACCTTTTCCTCTACTTTTAATGAGTATTCTGCCTTAAAAGCTGTCACCGCAGCGTATGGCGTTTTTTCATTTCCACCAACTCTATGAACTGTCCCATCTCCTTTAACCTGATAAGCTTTACCATCCAAAATAATTTATTCGCCGTCTAGACTATCCAGGGTTCCGACACCTAAATCACCTTGGTTAAGAAGGTCGCTAAGGGGGTAAACTCCCTTCGAAAAGTCCTGACATGAGAGCGCCTATAGTAGAATGATGATTAAGTTTGCTCATACACTGTCCTCCTTTATAATTCTCAGTAGCTTATCTGAAGAAAGTCGCTTTCAATGCGTTCTTCTTCCAAGCCATTCATAATGTAATCATGATACCTTAATTCTGTTAGTTTTTCCCAATAATCGAAGCCTTCACTATCTGTAATCTCACGATAGTCTTCCTGAACAGTTCCAGCAAAGTAGGCATTATTAAATAAGACAAAAGTATCTGCCAGTGGATTTAAAACTCCTGTATCTAAATCGGCTTGCTTTAAACGACTGAGTACCTTTCGACGCGATACCTCATCGAAGAAAGCTTCTGAGTCTTCTCGAAATCCTGGGCTCCCTTTTATTCTTTTAGTTTCATAAGTCAACTGTCTATCTTTAGAATCTATCGATAATTTTCCAAAGTAATTGGGATATACGCTCAACGAACCCGATGCAATATCGTAAAAGCTTTCCTCCTCAGCGATATGCTGCAAATGAATATGACCAGAAAAGGAAAGCGTCACATTATATTTATTTAGAAGGTCTACAACTTCCCGATTGTTATCTAGAGTGAAACCAGTACTCATTCTATGGTGATGATTTAAAAAGTTGTGATGGGCAACTACAATCGGATTCGCTTGATGTTTCACACTTTCCTCTAATACGAACTCTAACCATTCTAGGGTTTCTTTCTGTATCACACCTGAAGGAATAGACTTCCTATGCTGATTATGTTCTCTGTACTTGTTAGAGTCAAGCATGACAAGCCAGGTACTTTCACTTAACTTTGAGACATAACTGAGAGACTCTGAATCACGACTGACTGAAGTCGAATACCCATGATTCCAATAAATGTCTTCAAATTCTTCCTCTGATATAGAATCGACTCTATAGGTCGCATCATTCGTAAAGCCTCGAGCACTATACACGTTGATATCGTGATTCCCTGGAATGACTTTAACCTGTATTCCATTTTCTACTAGACGATTTAATTTTCCAGCCAATTCTTCATGACTCTTCTTTTCTCCATCAAAGGTGTGTTTTGCAAGATAAATGTTTAGAAAATTGCAATGAAAAGTTAAGAACTTTGCCAACCACTTTTA
>NZ_BAAACW010000166.1:0-4038 GCF_039521845.1 Alkalibacterium iburiense | reverse complement strand
TGCCATGGAATAGTTAAATTTTTAATGCAACACTAGTGAAAAAAAATATAAAAAGTCTTCAAATGGCATTTCAACATTTGAAGACTCAATCTACATATTATTTTATTTTTCTAACTAATCCCGTTAAAGCAAACACCAGGATAAAAATTAGCGTTATGGTTGCACCAGGAGGCGTACCTAGGTAATACGATCCGATTAAACCAGTAAACATGCCAAATAGTGAGACAAGAATACCGATGACGATGACTCCATTAAAACTTTTGCTTAAGCGAATAGATATAGCCGCCGGCAAGACGAGTATGGCTGAGACAAGAAGTGCTCCCACAATCGGCATCACTAGAGCAATGGTAATTCCTGTCAACACATTAAATAAAATAGACATGAATTGAACAGGAAGACCGGATGTAAAGGCTGTTTCTTCATCAAAGGTTAAAATGTACATAGGTCTTTTAAATATAATGTAAAGGCCAATGATAAGAAGCGTGAGAAACAATAACATCCATACTTGTTCTTGGGATATGGTAACAATGGACCCAAATAAAAACTGCTGAATACTGACCGTTGCTCCACTATCATTCAAGCCCATTAAAACAAGTGCTACGGCCATTCCGCCTGACATCAGCATAGCTATGGAAATTTCTGAGTAAGTCCGGTACACCCTTCTTAAATATTCCAGTACAATGGCTACGAGAATAACGACACTAATATTTGTCCATGTCGGATCTGTCCCAATCAGTAAACCTAAAGCCACACCGGCCAAGGAGACATGAGAAAGGGTATCCGCCATCAGTGACTGTCTGCGCAGGATTAAAAATAATCCGAGTATGGGCGCAACTAGAGAGATTAAGAATGAGGCTTGGAAAGCTCTTTGCATGAATCCATAGAGAAACATCTCCAAGGCGACCCCTCCTTCCTCACTAGCTCAATATGCTTATCAGCAAATTGTCTGATTTCTTCATGATCATGAGTGACCATTAAAATGCCTTTTTTGTGTACCTCGCTGTTATGCTTGAGTAATTTATAAAACTCTTCTCTGGATTGGACATCCATTCCGGTGGTCGGTTCATCCAAGATAAACAAATCAGGGTCTGTAGCAAAGACGCGGGCAATGGAAATGCGCTGTTTTTGACCACCAGATAATTCGCCAATTTTTTTATGGCGCATCTCCCACATGCCTACAGAGAGAAGTGATTTTTTAACATGGACCATATCTTCTTCGCTTAACTTTTTAAACCATTTCCCTCGCGGGTAGCGTCCTGATTTGACTAGTTCCAATACTGTGCTGGGAAACCCTTCGTTAAAGGAAGCGACTTGTTGTGGGATATACCCTACTACAAGTTTCTCACCATAGCGATTTTTATCCGATAAAGTGACAGACCCTTTAGTCGGCTTGAGCAACCCCAATATGTTTCTTAATAGTGTGGTTTTTGCTGCTCCATTTTCTCCAGTAAGCATAGCAAAATCGCCGGCATTAACCTGGAATGAGATGTTTTCCAGTACCGGCTCATCTTCAAAATGGAAGCTCAAATTATTAACTTCAATATATTGCAATCCGATCCCTGCTTTCTAAGCATCAACCCGTCACTCTAAGCGATTCCTTCTTAAATTAACGAATACTTTTTTTCAAAGTCTCTAAATTTTCTCTCATTGCACTTAAATAGTCAAGTCCTTCATCTATCATTTCTGAAGATAATGTTTCCAGGTCATACAGAACGGCAACTTCCGTACCCGTTTCATTAGCAATGGTTTCTGCAATAGACGAACTGGCACCATCCTGATAATAAATAACAGGCACATCATACTCTTCTACTAACTGATTAATTTCCGCTATTCGTGATGGACTAGGTTCAACTTCTGTCGATAATCCTCCTACAGAAATTTGCGTAAGGTCATAGCGTTCAGCTAGATAACCGAATGATTCATGTTGAGTAAAAAAAACACGGTTGTCGGCTTCTGCAAAGGCTGTTTCATAATCTTCATGCAGGATTTGGAGCTCTTGATTAAATTCTGCTGCTCTTTCAGTATAATAGTCTGCTCCATCAGGGTCTATCTCTATTAATGCCTCTTTAATGGTATCCACTTGTTCTTGAGCTAATACGGGGTCCAGCCAGATATGAGGATCCACGCTGTGGCTATGATCGTGATCATCCTCTTCATGACCGTGATCGTCATGGTCATGGTGGTCGTGCTCATCATGACCCTCTGCTTCCATGAGCTCAATGTTTTCTGCCGTTTTGACTATGGGTAAATCTGAATTATCTAAAGAAGCTAATAAACTAGGTACCCATGTTTCCATTTCTTCGCTGCTGTATATAAATAAATCAGAATCATTAATCATGGCCACATCTCTGGCACTTGGCTCAAAATGATGAGCGTCTGTTCCACCAGAAATCAATTGGTGAACATCCAACCGCTCTCCAGCGACTTGTTGAGTCATCTCATAAACAGGATAGAAAGTGGCGATGACAGAAAGGGATTCTTCATTAGACACATCTTGTATCGCTTCTTCTGGCTCTACGCTTGTTTCTGAACAAGCGGTCAATAACATAAGTAAGAATAGGGGTAAGAAATATTTTTTATACATACAAAGATCCTCCAAATAAGTAAATCGTAACAGTTCCGATTTACAGAATATCACTTACACCTATTTAAAGTCAAGCTATTTTTTAGAGATTGCGTATTAAATAAACTTCTTTACAGAAGCCTTTCAAACCATTCATCATTCGCTTGGCTTTTGAGTAACTTTTCGTCAAGCCAAAAACAGTCGGACCCGTGCCACTCATCAGAGCCGTATCTGCTCCAAATGTCAGCATTTTGTTCTTTATAACTTCTATAGAAGGGTTTTGTTTTTTTGCCTGTCCTTCTAATGCGTTGCCTGCGCAAGCTACACTTTCTTTATACTCGCCATTATTTATAGAGTGGACCATTTTCTCAATGGGGTAATAAGGAAGGTCTTTCACTTTCAAATCTTTAAAGACGGTCCAACTAGAAATCCCTTTGGGTGGCTTAACGACAATCACCCAACAAGGGGGAAAAGGGGCAATCGGTTTGACATTTTCGCCTTTCCCTGTCACAAAAGCAGTTTGACCGTAGACGCAAAAAGGAACATCCGCTCCGATTTTCTCCCCTAAGTCTGCCAATTCTTCTAACGAACGATCTAATCCCCACAATCGGTTCAGAGCTCTCAACGTAGCGGCTGCATCCGCACTCCCACCACCAAGACCGGCAGCAATGGGAATCACTTTTTCTACATAAATGGACACACCACTTTTGACATTATACGTGTTTTTAACTAATTGTGCGGTTTTGTATACAATATTTTTTTCATTCAAAGGCATAGAGGAACTATTAGAGTCAATGGAAATCCCTTCATCCTCTAATGAGAAAGACAAACGATCAGCTAAATCAATTGGAGTCATTACCATTTCCATATCATGATACCCGTCTTCTCTTTTTCCTACTACATTCAGACACAAATTAATTTTAGCGGGTGCTTTTTCATTTTCCTGCATAGCCATCCCTCCTTTACTCAACTTATACATCTATAGTAATGCAGATGACAGCTTTTTAAAAAAGATAGCTACGGGATAGGAACAAAATGGATAATAGACGATCGAGTAGGATTCCCAGCCATTAATTGGCTGGGTGTCCTCTCACAACACCGTACATACGGTTCACGTATATGGCGTTTCCTAAAGTCAAACGATTGCTCAATTTAGTTGTCTCGAGTCAATCGGCATTCCCTACTATTTCCTCGTCTTAACCTTCGACACTCAGCTCTGCTAGATAATCCCATAGCTTCCAGCTTTTCTCGTTATCTAGCTAGTCTCTATTTGAGATGGTCTGCTTCAACGTGCGAAAGACTAAGAGAGGGCTCAGCTACTCCCTTAGGTTCGGTCCTTCGTACCATTAGGTACTACTATGACCTCTGTTCCTGCGGTTACTCGTCACAAAAATATTGGCTGACTTCTCATTATCCAGTCTTCCATCTCTGAAAGGGTTTGGAATAGATAATGAGACCTCCCCGGGTTATTCCTA
>NZ_BAAACW010000165.1:381-28200 GCF_039521845.1 Alkalibacterium iburiense | reverse complement strand
A
Organism: Alkalibacterium iburiense; assembly: GCF_039521845.1. NCBI lineage: Bacteria > Bacillati > Bacillota > Bacilli > Lactobacillales > Carnobacteriaceae > Alkalibacterium > Alkalibacterium iburiense. The sequence goes on along the minus strand of NZ_BAAACW010000165.1, from coordinate 28,199 downwards.
CTAAAAGTGGTTGGCAAAGTTCTTAACTTTTCATTGCAATTTTCTAAACATTTATCTTGCAAAACACAACACTTAGTTGAGAAGAAGTTAAATAAACTGAGTGATATGGGGATCATGAAACAAGAGTATATTACTTTTTTATTAAATGTTATTGAGTTTAACATCATCCACTGTAACAGTGACGCATTAGAATACTGGATAAGAAAAGCTGAAGAAGAATTAAAAGGGTCTTTTCTAGCTTTTGAACAGGAAAAACTAAATTATTTCAAAGGAATTGTTTTATCCTCAATCTCTCAATCAGACGAGGGCGCAGAACTGATAGATAAGGTGATGGATAATTTTGACTATTATGGCTGGAGTAAAAACAATTTACGTATAAGGAGAGAATTAAGTGTGAAGGATTAGAAAATTTCCAGCATACTAAATAAATCATCACTAATCATAACGTGATGATACTATTAAATTACTTCACAAATAGATTGTCTGAAAACTAGTTTTAAAAAATCAACAAAATATAAAATGATGAACGGAGAATGATTATTTCACTAAAAAAATATTTAAAGCAACATTGGCAAAAAAATGGCATCGTGCTTTTTTGGATAATAGTAGGGTCAGCGGTGACAGTTGGGTGGGGATGGGTTTCAGCAAATGCACTGACAGCTTTAGTCGAGTTGGATTTTCAATCCTTTATTCAGTGGATGCTGATCATGCTTGGTGTTTTTCTGGTCTGGTGTCTTCAAATATATATGCAGACTGTCTCTTACTCTAAAGCTCTTGAGGCTATGAATATATCTATGAGAGAGGATATCACTAATCGGATTGCTCATTATACCTATTCAGATTATGAAAAGCATTCAGAAGGCACGTACGTTTCCTGGTTAACTAACGACATTACAACGATTAATTACTATGGATTCGGTACGTTATCTATGATTGTTACCCAACTGTTTACAGTGTTATTTAGTATTGTAGCGATCATTAATTTCCATTACTCGTTGCTAATCACGATAAGTATCTTAGCTCTGATAGTGTTAAATACACCAAAGCTATTCTCAAAACGAATGAATGAGCGTATGACTGAGATGACTCAAGGTGATGAACAAATGACGACGAAAATGGGGGATGTTATGAACGGGTATTCCTCCTTATTCATGATGAATCTTCGCCAGTTTATCGTCTCAAAAGCTAGAGGCGCTTCTGAGGAACTAGCATCAAAAAAAATAGCTTATGCAAAAGTATCAGGCTTGATGTCAGCTAGTACAAATGGTGCTAGTTTGTTTAGTCAAATCATAGTTATCGCGCAAACTGGTTTTCTATATATCCAAGGTTTAGTGCCAGTTGGTGCGATGAATGGAACGCAATATTTCGCAGCTAATATTTTTGCAAGTTTAACGGGGTTAAGTGCGAATCTCATAGAATTGAAGACCGTTCAACCTATATTTGATAAATTTGAAAAGATAGACATTTATGAAAAGGATAAACCAAATGCAGAATCCCTCTCTAGAGAAATCAGAATGGAGGATGTTTCTTACCGCTATACCAAGATGAAAGAACCAGTCATTCAAAGCAAAACATTTTCTTTTAAAAAAGGAGAAAAGATTGGGGTGTTCGGAGCTTCAGGTACAGGAAAGTCTACTCTTTTGAATCTATTAACAGGGAAGCTAGAAGATTACTCAGGAACTATTTTTATAGATGATTTGAATTACAGGGACTTAAATATGGATAGTATTCGAGACCAAATAATCTATCTGGAACAGTCACCTCATTTATTTAATATTTCTTTAAAAGAAAACATAACTTTAAGCCAGTCTATTGCTCCTGAAATAATTCAGAATGCTATTGATAAAGCGGGATTAACTCCTTTTGTTCATACCTTAACTGAAGGCCTTGAAACATTAGTGGAGACGAATGGAAAAAACTTTTCTGGGGGTCAAAAACAACGCATTGCTTTAGCAAGAGGATTAGCCAGTGGGAAAGAGGTTGTGTTGTTTGATGAAGCAACGGCTTCACTAGATGAACAGTCGGCTAAAGAAATAGAGGATTATTTAATGGAATCTAATCTTACAGTGATTATAGTGAGTCATCATGTAAGTGAGGAATTAAGAGGGAAGTTTGACACAATTTATCAATTATAAAAAGGCGGTTTTCAATGAAAATAGTAAATGATTTTGGGGTTGCTGAATTTAAAAACAAAATGGAGCTAGAAGATGAGTTAATTGGACGTATCGTGAAACAAACGCATCATACCTATTCCGTTGCAACAACGGACTGCATTTACGACCAAGTAAAACAAAAACTTTCCAAAAGCGATAAAAAGAAAGGGGCACTAACGTCAACGTATGTTGTAGGAGATTTTGTGTCTTTAGAAAAAACAGAGGAACATATGTGGATAAAGGAATGTTTCAAGAGAAAAAACGTTTTATCCAAAGCAAAAAGTCAGGCTAAAAAGACAAGGAAAGTGCAAGAGAAAGAACAGCTCGTCGCATCAAATGTTGATCATGTATTTTTAACACTTTCGACAGATCAGCGATTTACATTATCTAAGTTGGAGCGTTATCTTGTGACTTTCACTGAGTATAATATAAAACAGACAGTACTTATTACGAAGTCTGATTTTTCTGAACAGGCTGATTATTTAGTCAGTCAAATTGCAGCTGTTTACCCAGAGTTAGACATTCTAAGGGTGAGTGCATTAAAAGAAAGTGGCATTGACGAAATAAAGGAGAAACTAAAACCTGGTACGACTACTATTTTAATTGGAGCGTCCGGAGCGGGGAAGTCGACGATTATTAACAAACTAGTTGGTACTCACAGAGAAAAAACGAATGAGGTACGAGTGGATGGTAAAGGGAAACACACAACGACGTATTCGACCATTATCCCTATACCAGATACGGGAAGTTACATTATTGATACACCAGGAATAAAAAGCATAGCGACTACGAAGAAAACAAAAGAAGACACTCTTTTTTCAGACATTATAGACCTTGCGAAAGACTGTAAATTCCGTGACTGTCACCATCTGTCAGAACCTAAGTGTGCAGTTAAAAAGGCGGTAGAGTTGGGGGAGCTGGATGAGCAGCGATTAACTCGTTATAGAAAAGTGAACGGCATATAAAAATTTAGAAGACTTGGCGTTACAGAGTCATTAATACAAAAGTATCAGTAAGAAGAACGTGAACGACACTTTTCTTTGTTTTATCACCTATCATGAACTGTAAAAGATTGAAGTGAAGTATGGAAGCCGTTTTTGGTATATTATTATTGTACAAGTGTAGGATATTAATAAATAAATACGTGTCTTCACTAAAAAACTGAATCCTAAAAGTATAAGAGTGGAGTTGAAGTCATGAAGCTATCAAAAGCAACTAAATATAAAATAGTCCAGTTCTTAATAGATGAATTTAACCCGACATTTATTTATCTCTTTGGGTCATTTGCTAAGGGAGAAGGACGAAACGATAGTGATATCGACTTAGCTATTTATACTGAAAATATAATCGATCCTTATACCTTATTGATGTCGGCTAGCTCCCTCGCATTTGAAGTGAAAAGAGAGGTTCAAATCGTTCATCTAAAAGACATCAGCACCGTTTTTACTGCTCAGGTAGTTGGAACGAAAGAGGTATTATACTGTAATGACGAATATAAGATGGCGAATTTTGATATCTTAGCATTTAAAAAATATACGAGACTGAATGAAGAAAGACAAATTATATTAGATGCTATTGATGAGGATGGAAACATATATGGATAAAGACATTTTGTACAATAAGATGAGTATCATTGAAAGATGTTTAATAAGAATTAGGGAAGTTTACGACGATAACCCAAAAAATCTATAGGCTTATACTAAGCAAGACTCGATAGTACTTAATTTCCAAAGAGCAGTTGAAGCAACTATTGATATAGCTATGTATCTTGTTTCCATAAATAAGCTAGGCATACCTCAAAATAGCATAGACGCTTTTGAAGTATTATATAAAAATAATGTTATAAGCCAGGAAATTTTGAAAAGAATTAAAGGCATGATGGGTTTCAGAAATATTGCCGTTCATAACTATCAGGAGATTAATTTGATGATTTTACAAAAAATAATAGAGAATCATTTAGATGATTTTGAAGAATTTATTAATAATGTTAACAAATGACCGAGTTAATTATAATTGATGGAAGCATTTAAAAAGAAGGAAAACACCTGAGTTTATGGAGTTCTCATGTATAAAATTATTAGTAAAATGGATTATAGTAAAAAAAGTGTAGTTCAGAGTTTTTATAAAAACCTGAACTACACTTTTTTTGTTAAATTTATAGTTCATTCGTAAATGACAAGGCTGAACTCTACTTTTTTCATTAAAAGTTCAGTTCAGCAAAAAAAGACTTTTCTGAACTGCACGCTTAGAGATTTATAATCAAAAAAGCTCCCTATGTTTTTAATACAGGGAGTCTCAGCTGTCATATTTTTCTGTATATCCATTATACCATACCAAAAAAGTCAATATAAGACTGCAATTGTTAGCTTTTTGACTATATACTGAGATTATTCAATGTATAAAGGAGAGAAAAAGTATGGAGTTAGGGACAGGAAGAAATGAAGTACGATTAGTAGAACATGATAATGCTTGGGAAGATGAGTTTAAAAGTGTGAAAAAGAACTTACTCGAACATACATCCTTGACTGACAACCAAATCGAACACATAGGCAGCACAGCAATAAAAGGAATATTGGCTAAACCGATTATAGATATCTTAGTAGGTGTAGATTCTATAGAAAGTGATACCACTGAACTGGAAAAAGAGCTAAGAACGTGTGGTTTTTATCGATTAAGAGTGAACCGTCAAGACGAAATCGTATTTGCAAAATTTACAGATGAAACATTTAAAATAAGGACTCATTATATTCATTTGACTGATATAAACAGCGACTTTTGGCATAACCGGATTTTTTTCAGAGACTACCTTAATGCTAAGGATGATGCAAAAAAAGAGTATGAAAGAATTAAATTGAATTTTACCGATGGAAAAAGTGAAGGAATAGAAGAATATACAGATTTTAAGGAAGCGTTTGTGAAAGACATTTATTCTAAAAGAAAATGACTTGATACAATGTCTATACATGAATAATATCCTATTAAAAAATATTATATAACTGAAAAAAGGAGATGCACTATGCAGTTTTTCAAACTTACCAAAGATACAGGCCTAAAAATTACTGAATTTAATTCTAACTTTTACTTGTCAAAAATCATTCAATCTAATCAACCTGTGAAAATTTCATGTATGCATTTAGGTGAAAATGGAATAATCGGTCTTCATCAAGCGACTACTCCTCAACTTTTTTTAATTATAAATGGAAAAGGACTAGTGAAAGGGAAAAATGGTAACATTGTAGAGGTAAATAGTGGATCAGCAGTATTTTGGGATAAAAATGAATGGCATGAAACACGAACAGAAGATGGATTAATCGCTATAGCAATAGAAAGTGAAGATATTGATTGTTCGATTTTAAATCCTCTATGACTACTCAGTGTTTTATAAAAAGAAAAAGGAAAATGCGGAAAAACCATAAAATTAACTATATAGTCACCGTAAAAAGAACATCAAATGTATTTAAGGGAGCCTATATACAACTTTCAATCATATTTTTTGTCATAACCTCTTATTTCAATGATAATGGAATTAAGATGAAAACTGTAATGGGGGATGACTAATGAGATTTTTCTATTTAGGTATGAAAACTGAATTGCTTATTGTTAAAGAGACAGCCAATAGTTATGAAACCACTTCACATTTAAAAGGAATGCACCCGAATCGTTTAGCTTTTGATCCTCAAAATGAAAAATGCGTGTATTGTACTACAAATGGTGATGGTCTTTTCAAAAGTGAAGATGGTGGAGAAAGTTGGAACCAAATCGGACAAGAAGACATTCATTCGTCTAAAGTCACAGCTGTGGCAGTTGATAGGAATGGTGTAGTTTATGCTGGAACTGAACCGAGTCATCTTTATTATTCAGAAGATATAGGTGAAACCTGGAATGAATTCAAGGAAATTCAGTACCTGCCTTCTAAAGAAAATTGGCGCTTTCCTCCTCGTCCTGAAACACATTTTGTCCGGTGGATTACTCCAAGTATTTCAAATTCAAATCACATGGGTGTGTCTATTGAAGCTGGGGCTTTTATACGAACAGAAGACGGTGGAGAAACATGGAAAGATAGACCGGAAGACAGTCCAAAAGACACCCATACATTATTGGCACATCCAGAATCATCTGGGAGATTGTACTCGGCTTCAGGTGATAAAGGGTATGCGTAGAGCTTGGACAATGGGAAAATGTGGATGTATATGAATGAAGGGTTAGGAGACCTCACTTATTTGTATCATATGGTGATTAACCCAAAAAATCCAAATGATCGCTTAGTATCTGCTTCTAAAAGTGCAAGAGAGGCTCATGGCGCAATTTATTCGACTGTGTTTCGTAAAATAGGAAATAACGCTTGGAGAGAAACATCTGAAGGCTTACCTACAAAAGGAGCCTACACACAAGTTCTAGCAGCTGATCCTGTAGAGGAAGACGTCTTTTTCGCTTTAACCAATCACGGTGTTTTTCAATTAGGAGCAGGTGAGACAAGCTGGAGTAAGCTGGGTATAGAGTGGGAGCCCAAATATATCAACCAACAATCCAGATGTTTTGCGGTGAAAGACTATTAAAAAGGACAACCACGGATTCCGATAACAAGGAATCCGTGGTTGTTTATTTAAGGACGCAAAGTCCATTTCGGATTAGCTACGATAGGTGTGACACTTTGCACATCTATGCTTAAAAACATCCCTTTTTTTATTTTCAGCATGTCACCTGTTAAGTGTGTGTACCACTGACCTATAGACGGCTGGTGACCGACTACAAATAAAGTTGTGTCTTTATTGTCTTCACCTAATTCTTTTGATAACTGTTTTGAAAAAGAATTAAACTCTCCTTCATAAAGGAAATCATGGATGCTACTGTTTTCGATGAAAAATTCATGAGCAATAACATGAGCTGTTTCCATCGCTCGGTTGGCTGGGCTTGACCAGATCAATACATTTCTATCTTCAATCGGTTGGATTTTTTCAGATAGTTGAGGCATCAACTGTCTAATTCTTTCTACTCCTTCGTCTGTTAAATGCCTTTTTAAATCATCATCACGTAAATCTTTATCTTCCGCAATTCCGTGTCTGACTAAAATAACTTCCATCTCAACACAGCCTTTCTTTTCTTCTATTATACTAAGGTTCAATCCGTAACAAAAACAAATTGATTTACACCACTTCCCAAAAAGTAGTGAAAATACACAATTTGACCTCGTTATAAAACGATTACATATGTTGAATTGATTTAGCTTCTCCTATACTAAGTCTTAAGGGAACAAATACAAAGGAGAATGAGACTTGGATAAAGAGACTAAACAATTAACGAATCCATTTGAAAAAGAACTATTTAATGCGTTGCCAGAAACGATTCGTCCTAAAGGTGTCAAAATAGGAATCAACACCATTTTAGAATGGAAACCTATTGAGGCTGTCAGTCACGCTATTTATAAAAGCAGCACACCTTTGGCTGATCGTAAAAAAGGATACAAGATTAATCCTTTAGCAAACACAGAAGCAAAGATTCAATCTCTGGCATTAATGGGATCTAACTCTGAAACGTACTCTGCAGTAGGTGGAAGCGAAACGATGGACATCTATGCTTTTGATTACTGGCAGTATGTTGAATCGCTTGTCTTTTGGGATGGTTTAGTTCCAACACCGGATGTGATTGATGCTGGTCACCGAAATGGGGTGCCTGTATTTGGGACACTCTTTTTCAACTGGTCCACTGCAGAAAAAGATCAGGATAATGTGCGCTACTTTTTACAAAAAGATAAGGCTGGCAAATATCCAGTCGCACACAAATTAATTAAAATAGCTGAGTTTTACGGGTTTGATGGTTACTTTATCAATCAGGAATCTGCCATGCCAGCAGACGAAGGCTATGGCGAAGAGTTTCGTCAGTTTCTTCTCTATTTAAAAAGACAAGCAAAAGAAGCAAACTATCCTATTCATATATCATGGTATGATTCAATGGACAATGACGGCTCTCGTTTTCACCATGATGCTGTTAATGCCAGTAATGATTTATACGTTAAACCAAGTAAAAATCAGATAAATCCGACAGATGAGTTCTTTATGAATTTCAACTGGAATCCAGCTAAAGTAGAATCAACAGTTCAACATATGAAAAACATCGAACGATCACCATATGATGCATATGCTGGTTGGGAACTTCAAGCGGGTGGCTACTACAATACGAATCAGAAAAAGCATGCGCTTTTTGGCGGAGACGGTCAAACGAAACTATCCCTCGGCTTATTTATTCCAGACAGTGTGATGGGAATCGCTGAAGATGGGGAAGATTTCCATGTAGAAGCGGATAAATTCTGGACAGGCTTTGGTGGCAATCCCGCTACAGAAGCAGATGAATACGAATGGTCTGGTATGTCGCGCTTTGTTGTAGACAACACCCCGATTTTAACGCCTCACTTTCATACGTCTTTTAATACAGGTCATGGAAAAGCTTGGTTTGTGGACGGGAAAAAGATGACGAACAACTCGTGGAACAGCCGAGGTATTCAAGAAGTTTTACCTACATGGCGCTGGTGGATAGATAACAAAGAGGCGACTGTCAAAGGACGCTATGATTTTGATGAAGCCTTTAACGGAGGAACTTCGCTTGCGTTTGAAGGAAGTTTTGATACTAATGGTCAGAGCGATGTTATGTTATACTCGACTGGGTTTGAGGTAGAAAAAGAGACTAAATTAAAAGTTACTTTTAAAGATAATCAAGCAGTGATTGTTGAGATTGGTCTGAGTACAGACTCGACCTACTCAGAAGACTCATTTAAGTATTACGCTTTAGAACATTCGGATGACTGGAGAAAGCAAGTCCTTGCATTACGAGATTTAGAAGGGCAGACTATTTACGCTATTAAATTAGGACTAAGGTCAGATCAAACCGTTTCTGACTATAAGCTAAACTTAGGTGAGCTGACTTTTTATAGCGATGACTCTGCTGTGGCTGCTCCTGTAGAGAGTGAAATAGTGAGCAGTCTGTTGTTCAATGCTCAAGAAGCAGAAGCTATTATAAACGTAAAACCTGTAAAGGGTGCTAAGCACTACGAAGTTTACCAAGCTAATGGAAGCAATTGGGCATTTTTGAATGCGAGCAGCTCTTCCATTATTTATTTGTCGCAGATTAGCCGTTCGAAAGAGGCGACTGGCACAAAACAGGAGTTGAAAGTACTAGCAGTTGGAGAAAATGGCGTTCGGTCAGAACCCTTCATTACATCATTTGACTGGGGGATGGAAACCACTGATACGACACTTCCAAAAGAAGAATCTCGTAATATTATGACTGAAGCTATAGTAACTAGTTATATTGATCCAGCCAGTACCGAAAATCCTAAAAACATTTTGACGGGAACGATAAATAATAACTCAGACAAATGGTATTCTTCTAACCGAACAGAAAATGTTGACGTTCAGTTTAATCACCCACGTCAGGTCGTTCGCTGGGTCGTCGAGCATGCTGGGGCAGGTGGAGAAGCAGCTGATGATGGGTCAATGAACACGAAAGACTTTAACTTAGAATACAAAGACTTGGAAACAGCTGAATGGAAAATTGCCGTAAAAAGGCATAATGTCAATGAACATATAACGGATGTCATTTTGGATGAACCGATTACTGCTCAGGAATGGCGCTTGAATATTTTAACAGCCGATAACGGATCACCTTGGGGTGGGATTCGCATTTACAATTGGAAGATGTACGAATCGATTAACAGCGAAAGCGAAAACCTTCCAATGACTACTGCAAAAACCAGCTATATTAAAGAAAATGACTATTCTGTTGCATTATCAAATGGAATAGAAGGGTCAAAAGTTTATTTGTACAGTGATAAAGAAGCTGAAAATCAGTTGGCTGAAGGTTTGGTGAATTCTCATGGACAAGTCGTTTTCCATCAGGTGACTTTAGAAAAAGAATCCGGTCTTGTTTACTACCACTCTCAGCAAGCCGGTTTAGATTTCAGTCATATACTGGCTATTCCTTATCAGAAGTCTGCCAGAAGCTTAGAGAACGTGACATTAGAAAATTCTGCCAGCGTCCTAGTGAACCAGGCCCAACCACTCGATTTATCTGAGCATTATTTAAGACTCAATTATTCTGACGAATCTCATGAAACTGTTCGATTAGATAACATCTTAGTTGTTGTAGAAACACTTGATAACAAGCAGCAGGGAAAACAGCGGTTATCAGTTTCTTATGCAGGGGTTGAGAGTGAGTTGCCGTTAGTTGTTGATCACCAACCCATAGATTTTGAGACGAAAGAAATAGCTTATCTCGAACTTGTTCAAAAACCTAGAACGACTTATTTAAAAGGAGAATCATTGAACCTATCAGAGGGCGTAGTGACGATTCACTACGCTGATGGGACGGATTATGATGTATCATTGACGGATTCTCAATTTTTTAGTATGAGTTCTTTTAATAAAAATCAAATCGGAGTACAGACTCTTACCGTCACTCATCGACACCATGAGTTTACTTTTGATGTAGTAGTCAAAGAAGAAACAGTCAACTTCCAAAGGTTGGACCAATTAATTGGAAAAGTGAATGCCTTTAAACATCAAGATAAATACAAAGAGTTGAGTGAGAAAGAGAAAGAAAAAATAGATGACTTCCTTCAATTAGCTAAAGAAAAAAGAACAGAGGAAGACATTACTCAAGCAGAGGTTGACCAGATAGTCGCTGCTTATTCGAATTAAATATATAAAAACACACGAATTCTATTTAAAAAGAATTCGTGTGTTTGCTATCTTAAGATTTTCTCCATTGGTTTTCCTTTTGCGAGTTCATCAATTAACTTATCCATATATCTTATTTCTTGCATAGTTGGCTCTTCAATCTCTTCCACACGAACGCCACAGATGACGCCCGTAATTAACCTTCTAGAAGAATTTAATTCAGGCGCCTCTTCAAAGAATGTTTCAAAATCTGTTTCTTTGTCTATGTGATTTTCCAATTGCTCTTGAGAATAACCAGTCAACCAACGAATAATACTATCCACTTCTTCTTTGGTACGTCCTTTTTTCTCTACTTTTTTAATATAAAGTGGGTAAACTTTTGCAAAGCTCATTGAATAAATTTTAGGTTTCGTCATAGTAGCCCTTCCTTTTAAAACAAACACCCCACCATGTGTTCAGAGCTCCGAAAAGTAAATGACTCCAGTATTGATGATGAGGTGTTAATTTTTATAATTTTTACTTCTTCTTAACGATGGTACTTCTCCATCGTTTTAATAAGTTCAGGAAGATACTCAGGTAAATCAGGTGGTCTTCTACTTGAAACGAGCTGACCATCTGTCACAACGGGTTCATTCACCCAGGTTGCGCCAGCATTTGTCATATCATCTTTAATTCCTGGAGTACTAGTAACGGTTTTTCCTTCTAATACATTAGCAGAAATCAATACCCAACCAGCATGGCAAATTTGTCCCATGACTTTGTTGTTATCATTCATGTGTTTAACGATATTAATGACTTCTGGATAACGACGCAATTTATCCGGAGCCCATCCACCTGGAACGATAACCGCATCATAGTCTTCTGGGTTAACATCTGAAAAAGCATAATCAGATTCAGCCGGCACCCCATCTTTTCCAATATATTCTGTATTGGCTTCTGGACCGACAAAATCCACCTGGGCGCCTTCTTCTCGTAAACGGAGAACAGGATACCATAGTTCTAGATCATCAAAATCGTGATCGACTAACGAAATAACTTTATGATTCTTTAAACGCAATTTAACCCCTCCTTTTAACTGTCTCTCATCTATAAACTAAGCCTAACAGACTGGATGAAAAATAACAATTTTTAAAATTAAGACTTAACCGTGTCCTCTTTGATATTGTGTTTACTGACAAAGAGGCATATAATTGGCTCAAAAGAGAGCGGGGTAAGCATCATGAAGATAATTGGTCAATCTAAAAAGTATGTAACTGGGTTTCAATATTTAGTTTTACGCTTTCCACTGACTATTAGTTTGCTATTGGTGATGACAATAGATTCGTTAACGACTCAGGGTTTCTTGTTTGGTAATCAGACAGTACAGTTGACTCTTGGTATAACGGCATTGCTTTCGGCCATTGCTGAATTACTATACGAACGATTTTATAATCAAAATAAAACAAAGCGAATTATATTAAATGGAATCGGTGTCATTTTCGGTCTTTTATATTATCTTTATTTGCATTTTTCTACCGATCTGAATTCTAATTGGCCTATTTATTCCATACCTGGTATTCGCTCAATGATTTTATTTTTCACCTTAGCGATTGTATTCATATGGATTCCGTCACTTAAATCGACACTTACTTTTGAAGAAAGCTTTTTAGCAGTATTTAAAGCCTTTTTTATCAGTCTATTTTTTTCAGTCGTATTATGTTTAGGCATTATGTTTACCTTTATACTGTTTGAAATGCTAATCGCACCAGCTGGTGACAATTGGTATACCTATAGTAGCGTTCTTGTGTTTAATTTCTTTTGGCCGGTATTTTTCTTGTATTTAATTCCTGATTATAAAGAAAACAAATCATCGTCTTATGTATTTGAGACACCAAAACTATTAAGTCATCTTGTTTCGTGGATACTGGTTCCAGTAATGGTCTTATATTCAGCGATTATTTTATTGTATATCATGACGAATCTAGGTGGAGACTTCTTTAATGACTCCTTGCTTGAGCCTTTACTGTTGAGCTATGCTATCTCAGGATGGATCCTGCTTATTTTATCTGCAGGCATTGACCGACCGATTGTTAAAGGGTTTAAACGGTTTTTCCCGATATTATTACTACTAGTCATTGTCTTTCAAATGATTGCTTCCACTATTCAAATAGGTGAAGTGGGAATGACTCATGGACGCTATTTAATCCTATTATTTGGGCTAGCTTCTATTATTTGTGGCGTTTTCTATATTCTCAAGAGACAAAAATTGGAACTCCTGCCTTTAGTCGCAACAATTGCAGGAATGATTGCTTTAGTTCCACCTATTGATGCTTTATCCCTATCTGTATCAAACCAAGTCAGTCGATTAGAGTCAGCGTTGGAAAGAAACAACATGTTAGAAAATGATGAAGTGGTGAAACAAGATTCTGTTCCAAAAGAGGATCAGGAAGAAATCCTATCGTCTGCTAATTACCTGATTGAAATAAATGCATTAGATAGAGTGTCCTTTATCCCTGATGATTTTCAAAACAGCAGTTATTCAAATGTGTATACATTGTTTGGTTTTGATCCAGATGACAATCATTATGGCTACGGTATGAATCCTTCTTGGATTACGGTCTCAGACTGGAATCAGGGTAAAACGATTATTCCCCTAGAAGATTATAATCAACTGATACCCTTGTATCTGTCTTCAGATATGCGTCGGTTAGAAGTCAGTTTAAATAGTAACCAGGAAACGTACCTACTCGAAATAGGTAAAGAACTTCTTATAAAAATTGAGAATGAATCAGAAGAAGTGATGGATGAAATGGATTTCTCTTATTTGCTTGATCAATGGGATATAGGTGAACAAGAAGAATTGTCCTTGGCAGAAGCGACTTTTGAAGAAGTAGGAGAGACCTTTAAAGCAAAGATTATTCTTCGTGAACTATCTCAATATGAAAATGGAGAGTATTATTCAGATGTTTATTTGTTGATTGGAACAACAGAATAATAGAAAAGAGTGACACTTAAGGAGACTATATCCCTCAAGTGTCACTCTTTTAGATACAAGCTTTAATGAGATTTAAGCTAAGAACGTGTATCTAAGTTGTTTTAGACACACATTCTAGACTGAAAAAGGCTAATAATATGTATCTAACTCATGTTTTCCTCCTATTTAAATACTTATTCCCTTCACGGATGCTCAGCGGATGCATGTTTTCTTTATGTGTTTCAATAAAGTGACTCACCCATTCAGGATTCGTTTTACTATAATCCCTTAAAATCCACCCAATGGCTTTATTGATAAAGAATTCAGTGTCATTTAAGTTGTTTGAAATAATTGTTTCAAGTAAATTCTTATCCATCAAATCTTTTCGGTGGCGCTGATGATTGATAGCTATTCTTCTTAACCAAATAGAGTCCTCTAAACTCCACTCAATTAATACAGTATTGAACTCTGGATACTTTAAAGCCAGTCTCCCGATTACTTTATCAATACTATCAATCGTATCCCACCAGGGCTTAGTTAAAGCGAGTTCTTTTATACGAGGAAGGTCTTCAGGGACAAGCTTCTTTTGCATACTGTTTAAGTAGTCAGAACCGATGTATTGGAATTCACGGTACGTATGATTAAATAGATGACTTAAAAAGCCCCAGTCTACAGACTCTTCTTTTTTATAGTTATCTAAAAATGACTTAGTCAGTTCTTTTCGTTTACCCGCTTGAATCCCTAAAAATTCAAATTGGTTCCGCATGTAGGCTTCGATTTGTAAGGCTTTTTCAGGCTCTTTATACTTTTCTAGGTGTATAAAGAGCTCTTTTTTATTAAATGCCATCTCTTATGTCTCCTATCAGTAGGTTAGCGTCTGCTTATACAGCAGCATACCTTCTCGGTCATTTTTCCGTAATCGGTAAGCACGTAGTTTGTTTAATACATCTTTCGTCTCATCACTCTAGGAGCTAAAGAGTATTTTGAACCAAGTAATGAGCGAATCCTTTGCATGAATGCCTCCTTTAGAACCTAACTCAAGTCCAACGAGCTCTCTCTCCCTTAAGACAGATCCAACCCATTCTCTTCTTTCTTCTCTATACTCAGGTGTGATGTAAAGAAACGGTTCTTTCTTTTCTATTGCTTTTATGAGTTCCTCATCGGTGTTTATGAATAGAACAGGGTATTTATTTTCCATTATTAATAATTCAAGTAACACACGACTTTTCTCTTTGTTTACAGTCGTAGATAGTTCATCTATCAAGTCATCATCATAGTGAATGACGTCCGCATAATTAAAATGAAAACGAGCATAATCGTCTGAGTGCTATCCGTGTTGCTCTAAATATTTATTTGGAAAATTCATTATTCTCCTCCTGTTATGTTTCAAATTCTTCTCTTTTATTTTACCATAGTGACGATTGTTGTTACAGATATACCATGAGTAGAGTTTACACTTCTATTTATGGTAAAATAGGAGTGTTGTAAAAGTACAGATAAGCATATAGATTTAAAAAAAGTGAAACGAGGGAAATCAATGTACTCAATTTCAATTCAAAGGATTCAGTCCATCCTTTTTGAGCAAGGTTTACTTAGAGAAATAGTGTCAGATAATGACTGGCTCTTTCAAATTGAAGAATCTAAACAGTTAAACAAACAATTTACTCAACTATCATACAATTCAAAAGATACCGATACTTCGACACTCTTTTTTTGTAAAGGAGCGACCTTCAAACAAGCTTATTTAGAAGATGCTATAAAGAAAGGGGTAGAGTATTACGTATCTGAAGTCGTTTATGATATTCCCGGAAGCACGGCCATTATTGTGTCAGACATTCGTAAAGCGATGCCTCTTGTTGCGCGGGAATTTTATGGTTTTCCAGATAAGAAAATAGACATGGTTGGCATTACGGGAACGAAAGGAAAAACAACCACGACATTCTTTGTTTATTCTATTTTAGACCAGTATGCCCCAGCGAAAACGGCAGTTATATCTACTATGGGGATTACATTAGATGGTCAAAATTGGATAGAAGCGCAGTTGACGACACCTGAATCACTCGACTTATTTAAAATGATTGCCCAAGCCGT
This sequence comes from Alkalibacterium iburiense, assembly GCF_039521845.1. Taxonomy (NCBI): domain Bacteria; kingdom Bacillati; phylum Bacillota; class Bacilli; order Lactobacillales; family Carnobacteriaceae; genus Alkalibacterium; species Alkalibacterium iburiense. Next base: position 12,333 of record NZ_BAAACW010000165.1, on the reverse strand, counting down.
AAAAAATGGAATGAAACATTTAGTCATGGAAGTGTCCAGTCAAGCCTTTAAAATGAATCGTGTTTTGGGATTGTATTTTGACATAGGTGTGTTCTTAAATATATCACCTGATCACATTGGGCCGAATGAACATCCTACAATGGAAGACTATTTTTATTGTAAAAGACAGTTGTTAAATGTGTCAGAAACAGTCATTTTGAATAGTCAGTCCGATTATTTTGAGCTTCTTAAGGAGCAAGCATCTCACTATAGTAAAAAAGTGTTGACCTACGGAACAAGTAGTGAAACTGCTGACTATTGGTATAAAGATGTCGAGAATCATCCAAAAATGTTTAACATTCACTCACCTGACTCAATCATAGATGGGACGTATACTATTGCTATACCAGGTGACTTTAATAAGGAAAATGCCTTGTGCGCAGCTATTATCAGTTCTGAACTGAATGTACCAAAAGAATCCATTCAAAAAGGACTGGACGATGCCGTTATACCAGGACGAATGGAACATGTCGCGTTTAACGAAAGCAATCACGTGTATGTCGATTTCGCACATAACTATATTAGTTTAAAGAGCGTGCTGGATTATGTCATAAAAGAGCACCCGGAAAATGACTTAACTATTGTGTTAGGAGCGCCTGGAGGAAAAGGTGTATCACGTAGAAAAGACTTTGGAGAATTATTGTCTGAATACGTTGGAAAAGTAATACTGACAGCTGACGATCCAAATGAAGAAGACCCAAGAAAGATATCTGAAGAAATTAAACAACACATAAAAGGACCCCTATCCGTTGCAATTATTGATGACAGAAAAGAAGCCATTGAGTACGCACTTGAGAATGCCGATTCAAACGAAACGATTGTCATTGCAGGAAAAGGAAATGATGACTTTATCTATATAGACAAAGTGAAGGAACCATATATTGGGGACATGCCTATAGTAGAGAATTATATATGGAGGAATGGAATATAAAATGCCAGTTTTAGATAAAAACAATACAAAAAAGATGGAAGAATATAAAGCCTTTGTTAGAAATCATTCTGATAAATCACTTATGCAAGATCCCGCTTGGGCTCATGTTAAAAGTGAATGGGGCTCAGAATATGTTTATCTGGAAAATGATAAAGGGGAAATTTACGCGGCACTATCTATTCTTATTCGTAAAATAACAGGGGGTATATCCCTGTTTTATGCACCAAGAGGGCCGCTTTGTGTAATGGATGATATGTCAGTTGTGAAGAAATTGATTGAAGAAGTCAGACCTCTTGCTAAAAAGTACCGTGCCTTTGCTTTGCGAATGGATCCAGAAATCCGTTACTCGAAAGACTTAAATGACTTATATAGTCAGAATGGCTTTGTTGTAAAAAACAAAGACATTGATTTTAATGATTTAATCCAACCGCGATTTAATATGATTTTGTACTTGGAAGATCACGATGAAGAAACGATTATGAGTAAATTTAAATCAAGAAATAGAAATAAAATTCGAAGTGCGGGACGAAAAGGAGTGTATACTACTTGGGATACGACTGATGATTATGTCCAGAAGTTTTTCGATGTGTATACCTTTATGGCGCAAAGAAATGAAATCACCCATCGGGATATTGATTATTTTTATCGCTTAAGAGATGCATATGGCGACCGCCTGCGTATTTATTTAGCCCATCATGAAGACGACATCCTGGCAGGTGCTGTTACTATTAATTACTATGGGAAAATGTACTACCTTTACGGTGGAAGTAACAATACGAAACGAAACAAAAACCCGAACCAGAAAATGCAGTACGATATGATTTCATGGGGAATAGAAGAGGGTGCCACTCAATACGACTTCGGTGGAGTAATTGATATGAGTGAAAATGATGGCTTATACCAATTTAAAAAGCACTTCTGTTATGAAGACGGCGTAACCGAATATATCGGTGAAATCGATTTTGTATACAATAAACTATTTTACTCATTATTTGAAAAAATGGTTCCTAAAGTACGTCAATTGAAGAAAAAACTAAGACGAAATTAAACAAAGAGCCAGATTAAGTTGAGTGTGTTTAATCTGGCTCTTTTCTTATTTATATTTATTATAGTAATTTAGTCGTCTCAATTGCATTTGAAGATTACGCTTGTGTCCTTTATCTTTTTTAGAAATTAGGGGATTCCCAGTTTTTTTGTCATTAATTAATTTACTCACTTCAGCTTTTAATCCTTCATCCGTTATATTTTTTTTAATAACGAAGTTGGGGACAACAGAATACAAGAAATCAGTTTTAAATAAAGTTAAGGATTTTTCTTTATTATAAATTAAATCATCCACCAAATACTCAGCTAAATGGTGTCCGTTGTATGAAATATAGGAACTGGAACGGCCTTGACGAATATTAACTTCAAAGACTTTTAATTTATTGTCTCTGGGATCCAATTTAATATCGAAATTCGCAAAACCAGTATAACCGGCATCTTCCAAAAAGCGAGCTAACTTTAACATGACTTCTTCATTATATCGCACGATCAATGCTGTATAAGCTCCGACCAAATGAGACTGTCTTTCTTGTAGGAGTACTTGGGCCAATGTAATGAGTTGCCCTTTTCCATTTTGGTCACCGTAATAGACAGAATCCCACATATTGGTGTCTTCGCCAGGAATAAACTCTTGAAGAATGAGTTCGTCTGTATAGCCACCATCTACAATGCTTTTTATAGCATTCTCTAATTCTAGCTGACTGTTTAAAAAGTAGAGCTTATTCACAGCATGTAAGCCTTTTTTCTGATATTCAACGACATTACTTGGTTTAACTACCATTGGAAAAGTAAAATCTGTTGGAATAATTTCTGGCTTTGCACAATTATAGAACTGTGTTTTAGGAATATCTATACCATTTTTCAGGCAAAACTCGTAAAAGGCTTTTTTATAAAAAAGTGTGTCTCGTAGTTTTTTAGTAACGACGTTAAATAAATAGTGTTCTCTTAAAGCATCTTGGTAATCGATCATTAGATTGATATAAATATCATTTGTACCAATTAAAATTAAATGGTCATATTGGTTTTGATATTGTTGAGCTATGTCAGTCAAATAAGAAGTAAAGGTTTCTGGTTCTGTTAAGTCGCTATTATAGTGAATAGCTTGGATAAGGCTACTGCCTTCGGTAAATCGCATAGGGATTTTCCCAACTAAAACTGATTTTATCCCATACTTTTCATAAAAAGAACTCGCCATAGTATAGGCATTTAAATCAGTACCTACAATGACAGGTAAGAATGTCGTTTTAGAATATTTTGACATGAGTATTTCTCCTTAAAGTAAATGTTTTATATATTAATGTTTAAATGATTCTTCTATATAGACTATAATAAATTAGGCAATTAATCAATTTCATCCCACTTGACTTGATAAAATCGCCTGAGTGAAGGCGTTACATTTAGAATAGTTAAAAAAAGTATATCATCTTTCCTTTATTTATAGTACCCTTTAAATTGAAACGAAGAGTCATATCTGTATAGGTAATTTAACATCTGTAACTAAAAATTGATATATAATAGTAGCATGAATGTTTAGAAAAGAGGGAAATATGTGCAAAAAATAAAAAATAGTGAGGCATTAGGAAGTGGACTAACAAGCCACTCTTTAAAAATGATTGCCATTACTGCTATGTTCATTGATCATTTTTCCTACTTAGTGGCACCAACTCAAACGCCATTAGAATGGATTCTTCATTTTGTTGGGAGAACAGCAGCTCCGATTATGTTTTTTTTAATAGCAGAAGGACATTATCATACGTCAGACAAGAAGCGGTATTTTTTTAGGTTGCTTCTATTCGCTGTGATTTCTCATTTTCCATATGTTATCTATTTTGATCTCCCCCTGTTTGGTGCTTCAAGCGTTATATGGACTTTAGCAATGGGGTTAATGGCATTAATTGCTGCTAAAAACAAGCACTATTCTATTCCAGTCAAAACAGGTATAATCCTTTTGAGTTGTTTATTGGCGTATAATGCTAATTGGAATTATATCGGCGTTTTATGGACTCTTAATTTTGGTCTTTTCAGAGGCGATTTTAAAAAACAAGCTATCGGCTTTACGACCATAGGCATTATTTTATATCTTATTCAAGGATTAATTAGAGTGGGTCCTCATGTTAGCTACCGAATCGGTGTCTTTGTTCCGCTCATACTCATTTATTTATACAACGGCAAACGAGGAAGTAATTCTACACTAGCTAAATGGTCGTTTTATATTTTCTATCCACTACATTTTATTATACTCTATCTTTTAAAAATGTATGTTTTCAACGGTTTTGCTTAAAAGGAGAATTGTATGACTTTCAAAAAAAAAATAACAGTACTACTCATATTTATACTTATAATAATTGGAGCACTTTATTTTTTAGGCTCACAGACAAACCAGTCATTTTCTCCAAGACAAGAAGAACTTGAGGGAGACGTTAATGTCAGTGATAACGGAAATGGCGACGAAAGTCCAGAAGAATCTCCAACGCCAGCACTTTATGACGGTAAATTCGATTTGCCAATTGAAGGAGCTGCCGGTTATACTTCGGTAGACATCCCTTTATTTGTTTCTCCAGATAGAGACTCTGGTAGAATCAAGTTACTTGAGCCTGGAACAGCTTTTATGATTTTGGCTGAAGAAGGTAGCTGGTGGGAGATTGAGACAGATGAATCAACAGGATGGATTGAACACAAATATGCATTTATAAATTTGCCCGATATTTTAACATCCATTATTTATAATAATACGAACAGTTATTCATCTGCATTTACATCATCTTATCATGCGGTACCTGAACTCACAGATAAACCTTTATATCAAGCCAAAGACTACAATGAACGCTTGGAAAAAGAAGAGTTTATCATGCCCGTCTTATATGCAACAGCTAAAAAGCTTAGTGCTGCTCAAACGAATGCTTTAGAAAATGGGGAAGGATTAATTCTATATGAGACCTTTCGTCCTTTTGAAACACAAGAGCTGATTGCCCACTCTATTGCTGAATTAGCAGAGGAAAATGAAGAGGTATACGAAGGTCTGAATCGAGAACCCTGGAGTCAGGCATGGTTTATCATCACCAATAGTGTTTCCAATCACCAAGTAGGGGCTGCGATGGACGTTAGTCTGGTTAATATAGAAGCTATGGAAGAAGTTCAAATTGGGGACTATTTAGCGCCTCAAGTCACGTCATTTACTGAACATGAGATGCAAACACCAATGCATGAATTAAGTGCAGACTCTGTGATATTTGAAGAAAGAGTGCCATCTGATTCTAAAACTGCTTGGTTGGAGCAATCACTAGTCGATGAAGTAACAGAAGCATCTGTTCGATTACAGTTTTACATGACACAAGCTGGCTTCACACCTATCGCTTCAGAATGGTGGCACTTCAATGATCTGGATGCTGTTGAAGCCTTAGGTGAAGAGACGGGAACAGGTGAGTTTTACCTCACTCATACGATCAATAGACAACCAAGGCGTCGTGCCGATTAATACACACAAATAAGACACAGACTCTGCTCTAAGAATCTGTGTCTTATTTTGCCTACATTAAAAGAATCACATTGATATGACATTTCTAAATTAAATGATAAAATGGACATATAAGAATGGAAAGGATGAGTTATATGGAATTTGAACAAGGAAATAATCGTTTTTATAAAGAAAAAGACGGGAAACTGATTGCAGAAGTGACCTACGTTCCACAAGGTGATTCCGTAGCTATTGATCACACATTTGTGGATCCTTCTTTAAGAGGACAAGGTATTGCTGAGCAGTTAGTGGACAGAGTAGTCGAAGAAATGCAGAAAGAACAGAAGAAAGTTGTGGCCGTTTGTCCTTATGTAGTAGAATTATTCAAACGTAAACCAGATAAATACCAACACATCATCGCAAATCCTTAAATATGAATAAGTGAGATGAAAAGCTTGGCGTGTAGTCAAGCTTTTTAATCGAAAGAAAATAAGAAGAATAGGTTTTAAGAGGCAAGTTAGTCAGGATAAAGCTATTGATAAATATGTCTAAATAGTTAGAAGGAACTATGGAAAATTGTGTATTTTGTAAGTTGAAGTTAGAATCTGAACAAACAATCGTTTTGAGCAATGAGCACTGTCTTTTTTTGCAGTTAAAGCAGGCGGAAACAAAAGGAAGTCAACTTGAAGGGGCAGGCTTAATTGTTCCTAGGACACATAGAGAGAGCGCATTCGACATGACTTCAGAAGAATGGGAGGCTACATATGATCTTCTTCATAAAGTAAAACGCTACATAGATAAAAAGCACACTCCTCAAGGATATAATTTAGGATGGAATTGCGGCGAAGTAGCTGGCCAGCATATTTTCCATGCTCATTTTCATATCATCCCACGCTATGATGACGAACCGCTTTCAGGAAAAGGGATAAGGCATCTATTCAAAAGTAAAGAAAATAAAAGAAAGCATACTGAGTATAACATGTGATATATCGTTAATGCAGTAAAATGAGTAAAATGAGTAAAAGACAAAACTTCTAATGAACAAGTCAGGAGTTTTGTCTTTTTTTAAAAAATATTTTCTATGTGCCTTTGTCTTACTAATATTTACTCTCAAGGTCAGATAGAAAGCTTCTACGTTACTTTGCTACCTCTGAAAGTCAGGTCAAAGGCACATAGAGTGATTTATTCGTACATTTGTCCAAAAGAGAATCCTCTAGAAAGTGTCTTTTGTAGACATACGAAAAAACAGCTTAGGTTAACCTAAGCTGTTTTAAACCCTTAATGATTATTTTTTCGGATCAGCATTTTCTTGAGATTTTTTCTCGCGGACTGCACTCATAGCTTCTGTCCAGTAAGTTAATTGGTAAAGCATAGTTTCAAGAGCTTCTTTTTGGGCATCACTTGGATTGAACCCTTCGCTATTCCAATCATAGAATAATGATAATGCCGGTTGCGTACGAACGTGTGCGACTTAGAATTCCGATAATACTGTACGTAACTGTTCAGCCGAACGCACACCGCCAGCAGAACCGTAACTCACAATACCTGCTGCTTTATCATTTAATTCATTGTATACGTAATCTAAAGCATTCTTTAAAACAGAAGGCAATCCATGGTTGTATTCAGGAGTGACAAAAATGTAACCATCTAGGCTGGCCATTTTTTCTGCCCACGGACGTTGTTGTTCTTTAGCCGCTAAATCATCTGTATAAGCGGGAGAGGCTGCTTCGTTAAAAAGAGGAAGCGGATAATCTTTAAGGTCCACTAATTCAAAAGTTAAATCACTTGTGTAAGCTTCGGCCACATCTTTTACCCATTTAGCTACACCTTCATTAGCGCGTCCTTCTCGAATACTACCTAAAATAATACCTATTCTCATTAAAAAACTCCTCCTAAATGATTTAAATAACTTACTATTAATAAGTATATCACACTAAAAAGGAAATGTCGAATTCGAAGCATTTTTATTTTCAATTCGTAATAAACTTTAAATAAAGTATATTACATCATTCCAATAGAGCATTTTTCATCAAAGTATCACATACTTTAAATTTACCGTCATCATATTCGACTCTAAAGAATTAAACTTGATTAATGAATAAAGAAGACAAAGAAACCCAATAAAGCAGTATGTAAAAGCATTTGTTGCTAGATTTATAATAAACAATATAAAAAACAAAATACCTGTTGACAAAGATATGAATTCATTATAGAATATATTTTGTGCTCAAAAAGCATATGAGTTTGACTGGCCCCTTGGTCAAGTGGTTAAGACACCGCCCTTTCACGGCGGTATCACGGGTTCGAATCCCGTAGGGGTCATAAACACTTTTAAAGTGTTTAAGTGCCGGCTTAGCTCAGTTGGTAGAGCAACTGATTTGTAATCAGTGGGTCGAGGGTTCAAATCCTTTAGCCGGCATGTTTAATTTGGAGGGATAGCGAAGTGGCCAAACGCAGCGGACTGTAAATCCGTTCCTTCGGGTTCGTAGGTTCAAATCCTACTCCCTCCATTTGATTGGGCTATGGCCAAGCGGTAAGGCAACGGTTTTTGGTACCGTCATTCCCAGGTTCGAATCCTGGTAGCCCAGTACTATAAAAAAGCTATGTGGCATGATTGCTGCATAGCTTTTTTTTACTTTCAAGTCTCTCATTTAAATCGCATATGCAAATTTAATGACAATTTAAATTACTAGGTTTAAGGGCTTTATAGTTATGGTATACTAACATAGTGTATGTGTAGATTTTGGAGGTGTCAGCATGCTCTTAGACTTTATCGAAAACTTTGACTGGATAGATTTATTTAGCTGGCGAACAGCTGTAAACATTGTAGATATTATTATTGTTGCTTTTTTTATATACCAATTGATGCGAATTGTTCGGGGGACACGAGCAGTTGAATTGTTAAAAGGAATTGGTATCATACTTATTCTGAAATTCATAAGTGTCGCTTTTCAATTAAATACGACAGAATTTGTTGTTGATTTCGTCATTCAATGGTCTGCTCTGGCTCTTATTATTATTTTCCAGCCTGAACTGAGGAGAGGCTTGGAACATTTGGGAAGAGGTTCTTTAATTGGAAGAAGAAGGCGGATCAATCCCAGCGAAAGCATAGTAGAAAATCTGTCTTATGCTATTCAGTATATGGGTAAACGGCGAATCGGTGCACTTATTTCATTAGAGATGGATACAGGTTTGGATGAATACATTGCGACTGGGATTCCGATTGGTGCAAAACTGTCATCTGAATTGTTAATTAACATATTTATACCCAATACGCCTTTACATGATGGGGCAGTGATCATTAAAGATTATAAAATAGCAACTGCAGCCAGTTACTTACCTTTATCGGAAAGTCCGGCTATTCCCAAAAAGTTAGGAACGAGACACAGGGCAGCCATTGGCCTATCTGAAGTATCTGATGCGATTACAATTATCGTTTCAGAAGAAACAGGAGAAGTCAGCATTACGCGTAGAGGAAACATTATCAGTGACATGTCGAACGAAGAAGTTGTAGAGTATCTCAATAGAGAATTAGTAGAAACAGAAAAAGAGAAAGAAACCCGTGGCTTTTTACAACAGTTTGTTGAAGCGATACGAAAAGGGGTGTCTGGCAAATGAAATGGAATATGGATAACCCATGGATTAATAGATTATTAGCACTTGTATTATCTATCCTTCTATTTTCTTTTGTAACATTTGAGAATCAATCTCGTATTCGTTCAACGAGTCCGACAGATGCAGCTAGTATCATGAGTTCGGAAGTGGTAACGAATTTACCTATCGACATTAACGTTGATAGGGAATTATATTTTGTTTCGGGAGTTCCTGAAACAGCTACTATCCGATTAGAAGGCCCTCAAGCGGTCTTAACTCAAACGTTAGCAACCCAGTACTTCGATATTGTGACACCGGACTTAAATCTATTAGGTCCAGGAAGACACACCATTCCACTAGAAGCTGAAGGATTAAGTACGCAGTTGAATTACAGTATTATGCCGACAGAAATTACCGTAGAAATTGAAGAAAAACGGGTAGAAGAGCATGAAGTCCGTGTGGAATTTAACGAATCTACTCATTTGGCAGATGGATACACGGCTTTAGATCCTGTCCTGTCAAATGAGACAGTGATTATTTCTGGGGCAGCTTCTACGATGGATTTAATAAATGATGTGATGATTATTGTGATGCCTGAGAGCAGTGAAATAGTGGATGATATTGAAATGACATTAAATGTTCTGGTCGTTGATGAAACAGGAGATCCTCTAAATGTAAATATATCACCACAGCAAGTAGATGTAGTGATTCCTGTGCAAGGGACTCAACGTACCTTACCTATTGTTTTAGAGCAGGTAGGAACGCCAAGTGAGGAATACGAATACGCGCTTGAACTGGCCCAAGGTGAACCGGATAGTGTCACGTTGACGGGAGAAACAGATGCATTAGAAGCGTTGACTAATTTCACAGTTGAAGTAGATGTATCTGGGGTAACAGAATCAACGATTCGAACCGTGCCTTTTGTTCTACCAGAAGGAATAACAGAGTCTGATCCAAGTGATGTAGATGTTTTAATCCGAGTGACACCTGCACCAGAAGATGAAGTCGTGGTAGATGATACATTGGATGCGAATGGTAATGATGATTAAATCTTAAGAAACGAGGGATATGAAAATGGGAAAATATTTTGGAACAGATGGTGTTAGAGGAGAAGCTAATACAGAATTAACTCCGGAATTAGCATATAAATTAGGTCGTTATGGTGGGTACGTTTTAGCTCAACATACAGAAGATGATACACCTAGAGTGTTAGTAGGAAAAGATACCCGAATCTCAGGTAAAATGTTAGAATACGCCTTAATTTCTGGGTTATTATCGGTAGGTGTTGAGGTGTTAAGATTAGGAGTAATCACCACACCAGGTGTTTCTTTCCTCACACGCCAGCAAAATGCAACAGCCGGTATTATGATTTCTGCTTCACATAATCCTGTACAAGATAACGGCATTAAATTCTTTGGTTCAGATGGATTTAAATTGTCTGATGAACAGGAAAATGAAATTGAAGCTCTAATAGATAGAGAAGAAGATACGCTTCCGCGTCCAAGTTCAGAAGGATTGGGAACGTCGGAAGAATACAAGGAAGGCATGTTGAAATACATCCAATTCCTAACTCAAACCATATCAGGGGACTTATCTGGTCTTCATGTGGCTTTAGATGGGGCCAATGGTGCAGCCAGTCCATTACTGAATCGTCTGTTTGCCGATTTAGATACCGACTTTGATGTCACAGCTGCATCGCCTAATGGCTTAAACATAAACGACGGGGTAGGAAGCACACACCCAGAACATTTGGCTAAATTTGTATTAGAAAAAGAAGCAGATGTTGGTCTGGCTTTCGACGGAGACGGGGACCGATTAATCGCTGTCGACGAATTAGGTAACATAGTGGATGGCGATAAAATCATGTATATTTGTGGAAAATACTTACATGATGAAGGACGTTTGAAAAAGAATACAATCGTATCTACTGTCATGAGCAATATCGGTTTTTATAAAGCATTAGAAGCACATAACTTAGAATCTGTAAAAGCCCAAGTAGGAGATCGTTATGTCATGGAAGAAATGGTGAAAAACGGATTTAATTTTGGCGGAGAACAATCCGGACACATTATTTTCTTAGACTACCATACAACAGGTGATGGACTACTTTCCGGGATTCAATTACTTAATGTAATGAAAAAGACAGGTAAAAAGCTATCTGAATTAGCAGAAGAAGTGACGACCTATCCACAAAAACTAGTGAATATTCGTGTGACAGACAAACATAACGTCATGTCCAATCCGGCTATTAGTCAAGTAATTGACGAAGTAGAGAAAGAAATGGGTGACGAAGGACGTGTCCTTGTTAGACCAAGTGGAACAGAATCTCTGTTACGTGTGATGGCTGAAGCTCCAACAGAAGAAGCAGTGAATGCTTATGTTGAACGTATAGCGAAAGTTGTACGTGACGAATTAGGTATCGAAGAGTCATAAACAGAAAACTACAAACTCCTGGCGGTGTTTGTAGTTTTTTTGAACAATTTCATACTAATTTATATAGAGGAGAAGAACGATGAGATATAGTCGATACTTAACAAGCTCTGAAATACGCAGTCAAGCTAGACGTACTTTAAGTGGACGCTGGAAAGAGGTTATTTTATTACAGAACTATCAAGCGTGAAAGCCCACGGTTTTAATCGTGGGATGAGAGCGTAAATGGAGATAAATGTCTGATTGTTTTGTCTTCTTTTTCTTTTAAAAATAAGTGTACATTTCTCTAGCCTTTCCGTTGACGGAGTGATATACTAAAGTTAATAAAAAGAACACACGTTTGTATTCGTGATAGAGGTGAAGCGAGTGAAAAAAGAACAGACCGATACCTGTGTTAAAGTGCTCAAAGTAAAATTAAAGCCGACTAAAGAACAAGCAGCTGAATTGACCCGGCTATCCA
>NZ_BAAACW010000165.1:0-369 GCF_039521845.1 Alkalibacterium iburiense | reverse complement strand
CTCATGGAACAATCAGAACTATACGGTCACTCCAAATCATCTCGCTTTTCCTATTATGCAAAAGGGCAAATCAATGAAAACGGCTATTAAAGCTGTGCTAACGAGTGATCAGTTTGAGCTGTTATCTCAGTCAAAACGGGGAGCGATGCGTATCACAAAAAAAGGCTACCATTGGATAGCTCAGATTGCTTATCACGTTTTGCCGTCTGAGACTGTAGGGACAGACATCTTAGGCATCGATCTAGGTATTCTGTGTCCAGCTGTCGGTGTCGTGTCTTCCAGCGGTCAAACAGCTTTCTTCGGAAACGGACGAGCAAACAAAGGTATTCGCCGAAAGTATAAGAAGCTCAGACGGGAGTTAGGGAAGAA
>NZ_BAAACW010000164.1:54553-65971 GCF_039521845.1 Alkalibacterium iburiense | reverse complement strand
ATTAAACGAGCTTGTTTGTCTATATTTGGCACTTCCAAAATTTTATTTACGTAAAAAGGGTAAATTCAAAATGTGATATACTTCACATACAAAGGTATTTAATAAAGAATAGGAGAGTTATATATGCAAAAAACAAGAGCCATCGTTGCTACGTCTGACAGAACAGCAGAAGTTCAAGAGAAAGAATTACGCCCTCTTAAACCCGGAGAAGCCTTACTTAAAATGATTTGCTGTGGGGTCTGTCATACAGATTTGCACGTTAAGAATGCGGACTTTGGAGATGTTTCAGGAATTGTCTTGGGTCATGAAGGTATTGGTGAAGTAGTAGAAATAGCAGAAGATGTCACAAGTTTAAAAGTGGGCGATCGGGCAAGTGTAGCCTGGTTCTTTGAGGGGTGTGGACATTGTGAATATTGTACCACAGGACGTGAAACCCTATGTCGTGAAGTGAAAAACTCTGGGTACACAGTAGATGGAGGTATGTCTGAATACTGCATCGTTACAGCAGATTATTCCGTTAGAGTTCCAGAAAAGTTGGGGTCTCCAGAAGCGAGCTCCATTACTTGTGCAGGAGTAACGACATACAAAGCAATTAAAGAAGCTAAATTACTTCCTGGAGAATGGATTTTAATTTCTGGGTTGGGTGGTTTAGGAAATCTGGCTCTACAATATGCAAAAAATGTTTTTAATCTTAAAGTTATAGCAGTGGATATTAATGATGGACAACTAGACTTTGCGAAAAAACACGGAGCCGATTTACTCATTAATCCGTTAAATGAAGACGTAGCAAAAGTTGTTCAAGAAAAAACAGGTGGGGCTCATGCCGCTGTTGTAACAGCTGTCGCAAAATCAGCCTTTAATCAATCCGTTGATGCGATTCGGGCAGGCGGACGTGTCGTAGCAGTCGGTTTACCAACAGAATCAATGGATTTATCCATTCCAAGACTTGTTTTAGATGGGATTATAGTGGTTGGTTCTCTTGTAGGGACAAGACAGGATTTAGCTGAAGCTTTCCAAGCAGGAGCTGAAGGATTAGTTGTTCCACAGTGTGAAGTGAGACCGATGGAAGACATTAATGACATTTTTGAAGAAATGGAAGAAGGCACAATACGCGGAAGAATGGTTATTGATTTAAGAAGCTAAAATCTAGTGAGAAGGGATTAGCTCAAGATGAGTCCAATCCTTTCTCTTTTTTATACAGTTTAGCTTCACGTTAAGAAAAGAAAGGTGAGTCATCACCAAACTCCTCGACGTATCTCCAAGAGTAAACGACACGATTGCCTTAGATACTGGCTCTCTTGTCGTTTCTATTTATTTCATTATAACAATGGCAATCCACTAAATGGTCATTGACCATCCCAACAGCCTGCATAAAGGCATAGCAAATGGTCGGTCCGACAAATTTAAAGCCATCTTTTTTTAATTGCTTCGCCATCTTATGACTTAATTCGGTTGAGGCCGGTACATCCTCTTGACTCTTTCGTGCGTTCATAATCGGTTTGTGGTTTACAAACTGCCAGATATAATCAGAAAAACTCCCGGTCTTTTCCACTATTTTCATGTAAGCTTCTGCATTACTTATCACACTTTTTATTTTGAGTTTATTTCGAATCAATTGATCATTTTGCATGAGTTCTTCCATTTTTTCTTCATTATAAGTGCTAATTTTTTGAGGATCAAAAGCATCAAATGCTTCTCTATAATGGTCTCTTCTCTGTAAAATAGTCCACCAACTTAAGCCTGCTTGTGCTCCTTCTAAACAGAGCATTTCAAACAAGGCATGATCGTCATATAAGGGTCTTCCCCATTCTTTGTCGTGATATTCCATATATAAAGGTTCATTTGTCACCCATTGACATCGTTTAACCACAAGGTTTCAACTCCTTTATGTCTAGTTTAATCTTTTTCAAAAAAAATACCACCTGATTCTTTTGTGAAAGAGGTGGTGTACTTGTTTATTTTTCTTTTTTAAGAGAATAGCTACTTGTCTGCTTACTATAATCATATAAAGTAAATATTCCAATAAATAAAATATAGATAAATAAAGTGAGTGTATAGGCCACTATAGTAAACAGCCTAAAACCTGTTCCGATCATGACCACTTCTACTCCCATACATAAAAGCATAGGGATTGTGATGCTGATAGAATCCTTTTTAAATTCTTCTATTCGTTCCTCCCTGTTCAGCTCTTCAGCCTCTTCTTTATCCGTGCTGAGAAAGTACTCTGATATCACTTCTCCCAGTTCCCAAGCACCGTAGGCTAATAATATATAAGCAAATAAGCCATCATCGTTTATCCGTGTAAAGAGAGAAACAACACCTGCAAGAAAGAGGGCTACCCCCGTCATCAGTGTTTTCTTCGTTTCTCTTGACATAAAAATCCTTCTCCTTTTCTTTTTCAAAGCCATTATTTATACTAAGGTATAGAGTAACTCTATAGTCAAGGAGGAAATGTCAAATGCCCAAAAACCCTTCTCTTTTATCTACAGGTCAGTTCGCCAAACTCGTCGGAGTTTCTAAACACACTCTATTTTTTTACGATGAGAAAGATATTTTTAGTCCCCTTTTACGTAAAGACAACGGCTACCGTTACTATTCCATCAGACAAATTGAAACATTTCTAGTTATATCCTCTTTAAAAGATTTAGGTATGCCTTTAGAAGACATTAAATCTTATTTGACTTCTCGTTCGCCGGACGCCTTGGTTCAATTACTCGACAAAGAGACCCATAAACTGGACAAACGAATCAATCATTTAAAAGGGTTAAAAGAAATGATGGAAGAGAAAAAAAGTGTCACAAAAAAAGCAATGGATGCAGACTTGTCTGTATTTACCATTGAAAGGCAAAGAAAGAAAAAGCTTCTGATAACAGAGGTCAAAGATGTCTTAAACTCCAAACAATACTACGAGGCATTTCAGAAGCACTATTCTATTTTATATAAAGAAGGAAAACGGTCCTCTTGGCTTGAAGGTTTGATGGTACCTGTTTCGGAAACCTACACCATGCATACAGGGTATAGAGGATACCTTTATACAGTCGTAGAAAATCCCGCCATAAGCAACCATACTTTGACTGAAGGCGACTATTTAATAGGCTATTTTAAAGGAGATGATGAGGCAATCGAAGAAGCTCATCATCAATTAATTAGTTATGCAAAGGAACAGGGCTATACATTCGGTGATTATATCTTTGAAGATGTGGTACTGGATGAACTGGCAATCCGATCTTACAATCAGTATGTCTACAAACTCGCCCTACAAATAAAAGACTAGTAACACCTCACAGTTGTCGTCTTTCAACTTTGAGGTTTTTTTGTGCCATTAATCAGCTGACTGTTATAAATATCTGTCCTTCCAATATTTAATGAGAAGAAATCTAATCAAATTCTTATAGCTTCGGCATCATGGCATTCGCAATCGCTAACATTTTACTAAATGAATTTCTTAGCCGTCTTCTTATTTTACAATAATTTTTATCTCTGTTATGTTTATACTTGTGCAAAAAATCATGAAACACGAGTTTTCATTCGTTTTCATGTCAAGTTGTCATTTAAAAATATAAAAATTGAAGGAGGACAAAAAGTTCTTGACTACTAAAGTAGAAGTACAAAATTTAGTAAAGATATTTGGACGTAAGGATCGCCAAGCTTTGGATATGGTTCATAAAGGCCATTCTAAAAATGAAATTTTAGAAAAAACAGGAGCAACTGTCGGTGTGAACCAGGCTAACTTCAAAGTCAAACAAGGTGAAGTGTTCGTTATCATGGGGCTTTCTGGTAGTGGTAAGTCAACATTAGTCAGAATGTTGAATCGATTGATCGAACCAACTGAAGGAAATATCCTTATTGATGGTGAGAATATTTCAGATATGAATAAAGAAGAGTTACGTAAAGTCCGCCGTGAGAAAATCTCTATGGTTTTCCAAAACTTTGGCTTATTTCCTCACCGTACCATTTTAGAAAATACGGAGTACGGACTTGAAGTCCAAGGTGTGGACAAGAAAGAAAGACAGGCTAAAGCAGAAAAAGCGTTAGAAAATGCTGGCTTGCTTCCCTATAAAGATCAGTTTCCTAATCAACTCTCTGGCGGGATGCAGCAGCGTGTCGGTTTGGCCCGTGCATTAGCCAATGATCCGGAAGTACTACTGATGGACGAAGCTTTTTCAGCATTAGACCCGCTCATTCGTAGAGATATGCAAGACGAGTTGATTCAAATGCAGAAAACAATGAATAAAACGATTATCTTTATCACGCACGATTTAAACGAATCACTGCGTATTGGTGATAGAATCGCCATCATGAAAGACGGAGAAGTGGTACAGATTGGCACAGGAGAAGAAATTTTAACTAATCCAGCTAATGAATACGTTGAACGCTTTGTGGAAGATGTTGACCGTTCGAAAGTCTTGACTGCTGAAAACATCATGATGAAACCTCAGTTCCTTAAATATGGTCAGAGTGGTCCGAGAGTCGCTTTACAGCGCATGAAGACAGAAGGCCTCTCCAGCATGCTTGTCATTGATGATCAGCGTATTTTAAAAGGTTACGTAACGGATGAAGATGTATTAGAAGCTGTGCGTGACGGAGTAACTGATTTAGACTCTATCATCCACACAAATATTCCGAAAGTTTCAAAAGGTACTCTGATTAATGATTTATATGATGTCATTCATGATACGCAAACGCCTGTCGCTGTTGTAGATAAGGATGACACCTTAGAAGGTATCATTATCCGCAGTCTGATTATTGGAGCATTGGCAAATGACAGAGAGGATGAACCTATCGATGTACGCTAGTATTTTAGATCAAGTTCCACGCATTCCTGTCTCTGAAATGGTGACACAATTTATCACCTGGCTTACTCAGAACCTGTCTTGGTTGTTTGGAGCTATCCGCGATGCAGGGAACTGGACAATGGATGGTTTAACGGAATTACTCCTCGTTATCCCACCCTTACTGTTTATTGTATTGCTGGCCGCACTGGCTTACTTTGCTTCAGGTAGAAAATTTGGGCTGCCGATATTTACACTGGTCGGTCTCTTTTATATCTACAACCAAAACCTTTGGGAACCACTCATGTATACACTTAGCTTAGTCATTGTTGCTAGTTTGTTGTCTATTGTTATCGGTGTTCCACTAGGGATTTGGATGGCTAAAAACAGAGTCGTAAACATTATCATGTCACCTGTTTTAGACTTTATGCAGACGATGCCTGCTTTTGTTTATTTAATACCAGCCGTTGCCTTCTTTGGGATAGGTATGGTACCAGGTGTTTTATCAGCGGTCATATTCGCTTTACCTCCAACTGTTCGCTTTACTAACCTAGGTATTCGACAAGTTTCTGAGGAAATGGTAGAAGCCGCGGAATCTTTCGGTAGTACCGGTTCGCAGAAATTATTTAAAGTTGAAATGCCTTTAGCAAAAGCAACAATCATGGCTGGTATCAACCAGACTGTACTGCTTGCTCTCTCTATGGTGGTTATTGCCTCAATGATCGGTGCACCAGGACTGGGAGAACGCGTGATTAATGCTTTACAACGGGCACAAGTAGGACCTGGTTTCGTTTCAGGATTAGCCCTCGTTGTCTTAGCTATTATTCTAGACCGTATTATGCAAGGTTTTAATAAGGATTAAAAGAATACTATTCATATAAATAACTATTTTAAAGGAGAATTTCATTGATTAAGAATTGGAAAAAATTAGGATTTGCAGCAACAACAGCTTCAGCACTTTTATTAGCAGCTTGTGCAGACGATGCTGACACAACAGAAGACACTGAAAGCACAGAAACAGAGGAAACAACGGCTAATGTGGGTGAAGGACAAGAAGTTAATTTAGCTTATGTCCTTTGGGACTCAGAAATTGCTTCTACGCACGTTTTAGGAGAAGTTTTTGAAGACTTAGGTTATGAAGTATCATTAACAGCGCTAGACAATGCCATTATGTGGGAATCTGTTGCCAATGGTGAAACAGACGCTATGGTTTCTGCTTGGTTACCTGGGACACACGAAGAACAATATAACCAGTATGCAGACAGCATGGATCATGTAGGGACTAACTTAGAAGGTGCGGCTATCGGTATGGTTGTTCCTGCCTATATGGACGTCGATTCAATTGAAGATCTATCTGATGAAGCTGATCAAACAGTGACAGGCATTGAAGCAGGTGCAGGTGTTGTAGCTGCCTCTGAAGAAGCTGTTGAAACGTATGATAACTTGAGTGATTGGAACGTTCAAACGTCCTCTTCTGGTGCTATGGCTACAGCTTTATCTCAAGCTTATCAAAATGAAGAAGAGATTGTTGTGACTGGATGGTCTCCACACTGGAAATTCTCTGCATATGACTTGAAATATTTAGAGGATCCTCAAGGGGTTTATGGAGAAGCTGAAACAATCGATACTTTCGCACGTGAAGGTTTATCAGAAGATATGCCTGAAGTTTACCAGGTACTAGAAAACTTCTTCTGGACTACAGAAGACATGGAAGAAGTTATGTTAGAAATCCAAGAAGGTGCTGAACCAGAAGATGCCGCACGTAATTGGGTGGATGCTAATGAAGATGTTGTTTCTGAATGGACAGCTGGATTAACTGAATAAAATAACGTAACAAAAAACTGCTTTCTCATTTATGAGAAAGCAGTTTTTTTATTCTGGAGCCGATTGCGTATTCATGAAACGTTCTAAGAACTCTTTCAATCGGTCAGATTTAGGATTAAACAAAATCTCTTCTGGTGGACCATCTTCTACTATTTTACCATCGGCAAAGAAGCAAATTCGGTCAGCCACTTCTCTGGCGAAGTCCATTTCGTGTGAAATTAACAGCATAGATGTTTCGCCTTCATCTGCGATTGATTTAATTACATCTAAGACTTCTCCCACTAATTCTGGGTCTAAGGCAGAGGTGGGCTCATCGAATATGAGAACTTTCGGTTTCATAACTAGAGCACGCGCGATAGCCACACGTTGTTTTTGACCTCCAGACAACTGTGCTGGATACGTGTCCGCTTTGTCCAAGAGGCCAACTTTATCTAACATTTCTTTCCCGGCTTTTGTGGCTTCGTCTTTATCTCTTCCTTGCACAGTAACTGGTGCTTCAATAACATTCTCTAAAACGGTCATATGTGGAAATAAATGGAAGTGTTGAAAAACCATACCAATATTAGATCGGACTTTTCTTTGGTGCTCCGTACTAGCCGGTTTCAACTCTCCATTCTCGTCTTCTTCGTGCCACAAGTAGTCTCCTTCGACTTCAATTGTTCCATCCGTAATTTCTTCTAAAGTCATCAGTAATCTGGCAAATGTCGTCTTTCCTGAACCACTTGGACCGATCAAAGCCACTTTTTCTCCTTGTTTGATTTCAAAATCAATCTCATCTAACACTTGTAAATCATCAAAATATTTCGTTACTTTATTATAACGTACAATGGGTTCACTCATTGATAATCTCCTTTCTTTAGTATCGGGCGGCAATTTTATTTTCCAGTCGACGAATCGCTATAGACGCAGGGTAACTTAACGCTAAGAATAAGATTCCTACTATAGTAAGCGGTTCTGTATAACGGAATGTGCCCGCTCCAATATCTTGAGCTGTCTGCAGGATTTCAACTAATGTGATAGCTGACAGTAAGGGGGTTTCTTTGAACATCGTGATAAAGTAATTTCCAATAACCGGTATGACAGGCGGAATAGCCTGAGGTAAAATAATCCGTGTCCATGTTTTTCTTCGTGTAAAGTTTAAAGCCGTCGCGACTTCCCATTGATCCTGTCCAACTGAATCAATCCCACTCCGGTATACTTCTGATAAGTAGGTGCTGTAATGCATGCCTAAACCAATGACACCTGCTGTAAAGGGATCTAAAGTTAATCCGAATTGAGGAAAAACATAAAAGATAAAGTAGAGTTGGACGAGTAAGGGGGTATTTCGAATAAAGGACACTATTCCGTTTGTTATCGCATGAAGTATTTTATTGTCGCTTTGCAGCAACAGCGTCCATATTAATCCAAGAACCAAGGCTAGAACAAAGCCGGCTAGCGTAGCTCCGATAGTAATCCAAAGAGCCGAAGCAATGTCTGGAAGAATATCTAAAGCATAATTCCAATCCCACATAATCTATTACATCCTCCCTTCTGTCAGTTTGCGCTCTAAAATGGCCATTCCTTTAGTGAGTGGCCAAGCCAATAAGAAATAGATAATGAGTAAAGCGGTATAGATCTCTGTTGTTTGTAACGTCGTTGCGTTCAGGACATCCGCTTGATAGGTTAAATCCGTCAAAGTAATTAATGATACTAAAGACGTACTTTTAAATAATTCAATCAACTGATTCCCTAAGTTAGGTATCATGATTACAATGGCTTGTGGCAGAATAATTCTGCGCATGCGTTGCCAGCGGGTGAAGTTTAAAGCAATACCCGCTTCATACTGTCCTTGATCAACTGACTCAATTCCACTTCTAACAACCTCTGAGGCATAAGCACCATAATTAAGCCCGATAGTCAATACCGCTGCTGTCAAGGCTGACATCGTAATCCCAAACATCGGTAAAACAAAATAAATCCAAAATAACTGGACTAATAAAGAGGTGCCCCTAAATACTTCTACATAGATGCCTACAATAAATCGTATCAATTTATTCTTAGATAATCGCAATAATCCTACAATAAACCCTAATATTAAGGCTAGCAATGCTGACAAAACAGTCGTAACAACAGTAATCATCAAGCCTTCACTCAGCATAGAGCCTAACAGTTCCAGAAAGCCCATGGTCTTTTCTCTTCCTTTCTACATTTCTCTTCTTTTACAGTGCATCTTCCACTGTCGCATCTCCAGGTAAATCCTCTTCTGTAAACCCGAATTCTGAGATGATCTCGAGTAACTCACCAGACTCCTGTAGTTTAGCCAGTTCTTCATTGAACGCTTCAATAAAGTCTTCATCTTCTTCTCTAAACACCGTGGCACCATAATTGATGACTTCTTCTCCGTCAATAATAGGTTGAGAAAAGTCTTCAACCCGTTCGATAGACTCATCTTGGGCTGTATCTAAAATGGATTGAAGCGACGGTCCGGTTGCGGTGATGACATCGGCACGTCCGGCTTGAAGAGCTGAGAGAGCTGACGGCATATCCGGTACAGTAATAATGCGATCGTCCGGTACACCTACGTCCCTTAAAAAGTCATATTCTACTGTCCCGGATGGAACGGCAACTATGGCTTCATCATGTGCAGCAATATCTTCATAGGAGTGAAGATCCATGGGATTCCCTGCTTCAACGGCAATAGCTTGTCCTATGGTATATTCCGGATTGGCAAATTGAACATGATCAGCTGCTGCTCGACCTGGTGTAATAAACATCCCTGCTGTCACCATGTCAAATCGTTCAGCTTGAAGTCCCGGTATAAGGGTAGAGAAATCAGTCAGAACACCTTCCATTTCATATACCCCTAGATTCTCCATAATCCGACGAGCAACTTCTACTGCCGAACCGGTTAATTCTCCTTCTACCGTTTGATAAGCGTAAGGCTGCTCATTGGCAAAACCAACAACTACTACTCCTTCTTCTTGGATACGTTCCACTGTTGTTCGGTCTTCTGATCCAAACACCTGACAGCCGCTTAAAAATATAAGAAACGTTAACATAAATAAGGAGACAACGCCTCTTTTCGTTCGTTTATTCATTGACACTTTCTCCTCCCGTTTTTTTCCCTTGCTCGTTACTCTATTTAAGTATCCCTATTTCTCTATAAAACAAGTATTTATCACATGCGCACTTTTGAGCACGAGCTTCAATTCAAGCCTATCAAAAATGACTTTTTCAGGTCAAATGATGCACATTTTCTTTTATTAGCGTTTAATTAGTTCTGTTTTCACTTAATAAGAACGAAAAAATCTGTAAGAGAAAGAACTTTCTCTTACAGATTTTTTTAATTTAATTTCCTTTTCGTCTTTCTGGATTGACTCTTTCCCACTTGATTGTGGTATCCATATCTTCTAAATTAACAATTTGAGTACACGAATACGATTGGTACCATTTTTTTTCATTAGGTGTGATGCTATGAATGATTTTTTCAGAACTCATCCCATTTGGTGAATTCCATGGCTCTGCAAATGTTAAGTGAATAACGGCTTTCCCCTGATTATACACCACGTTATATCTCCCTTTTAATGAACCCGATTCGCCTTCGGGATTGATGACTAATTCTCCATAATGAGGTTTTCCGTCCTTTACCTCTTCGTGATTTGGAAAAGCAGGAGAGAATGTTACTTCTACTGGATGCGTCTCATGTTCCAATATCATTTTCTTTAACTTAGGCAGACTTTCTATATTTTCATAATAATAGGTTTGATTGTTATTTTCTGCTCTGCCTTGCTCATCTAGTTCCACTTCATTCAATGTATACCTTCCTTGTTCATTGAAGTTACACACTACCGTATTCGTGGAGAATTCCACATAATGCCGGGACTGGAAATCTTTAGGATAAGCAAAAGGATCGACTTCTTTTTCTTTCCCATCAATTAAAAAAGTTAAAGACGTGTCTCGTTTTCTGGCAAAATCAAAATCGTATAAGAAAAAGAGAGGAAGGGATTGCGGATCTTCTGTATTCTTCCCTACGGATGGCAACCAGAAGAGGGGTTTGGTGTCTTTGTCCAAGCTCTCTTCTACATCCAATGTGATGCGACGATTTAACTTATCAACAAAATCAAAGCCTGCTTTTAACTTACCTTCATCTCGCTCAAAATAAACGGTCTCAAAAGAGATAGGGTGTCTTTCTTTTAATCCTTTTCCACCGGTCGCTAATATTTCTTCGTTTTCAGGAATACTTAATGTGTCTTGTACATAGGAATCTCTATATCCGTCTGTTCTCCATGCGAGTACGCGGTACCCTTCTCCATAAGGCTCTCCATTGATGTAGTGTAATTCAAATGCTTCGTATTCTGTGTCGGGACTTTTATGAAAATGGAACATAGCCATCTTTTTAATCGGAGCTAATCGGAAACGAAACGGAACAAATGCTTTATTTTTTTTCATCATTTTACACCTTCTTTTTTTTAGATTGCGCTATCTTTTTAGCTTCTTTTTTTCATGATACACTATTTTCTTATTCCTGTAAGCCTTTTTGTTTATAATAACTAAGAAAAAACACGACCCACAATCATTGCCAGTCTCTCAGAGACTTTCAATCGATGATCGCAAGTCGTGCTTTTCGTGTTAACGGATTAAACTAAAAGAGATTGCACAGTATAACTGGTTCCTTCTAGACTTTCATCTAACTGTTCTTTAGTGACTTCGGTGTCCGATTGGATTAAGACCTCTTTCTTGCTTAAATTAACGGTAACGTTCGTCACTCCATCTAAGTCAGAAAATGCTGATTTAACTGCATTGGCACATCCGTCACAGCTCATTCCATCCACTTTTGCTACAT